>JAHCIE010000151.1 GCA_026129385.1 Anaerolineae bacterium | reverse complement strand
GGAAGACCCTGCCTCCATCATCGGTAATGGTTCTCCAACTGTCCTCGATGCGAGATCGAGGAACGTGAATCAATGTCGCGATTCTACCCTCTAAGGAGGCCGTAATTATGTCCCCGTATCTTGGAGAAGTCATCGGCACGATGATCCTCCTTCTCCTCGGCGATGGTGTCGTAGCCAACGTCGTGCTTGGTCGGACCAAGGGTAACTCTTCTGGCTGGATTGTCATCACCACCGCCTGGGCGATGGCCGTCTTCGTGGGGGCCATGTCTGTGGCCAGGGTGTCGGGCGCGCACCTGAACCCGGCTGTGACCATCGGCCTTGCTACCGCTGGCAACTTCCCGTGGGCGGATGTTCCCGGTTACATCGTCGCCCAAATGATTGGCGCCTTCATCGGCGCGATTCTGGTCTGGCTCGCCTACTTCCAGCACTGGGGTGAGACCCCCGACCCAGGCGCCAAGCTGGCCGTCTTCTCGACTGGCCCCGCCATCCGCAGCCCTATCTGGAACCTCATCACTGAGATCATCGGCACTTTCGTGCTGCTCTATGGCATCTTCACCATCAAGGGCGCCAATATGGGCCCAACCGGCACGCCCAACGCCGTGCCTATCGACCTCGGCGCGCTGGGTATCATCCCGGTCGCTTTCGTGGTGTGGGCGATCGGCATGTCCCTCGGTGGCCCCACGGGCTACGCCATCAACCCGGCCCGCGACCTTGGCCCTCGCATCGCCCACGCTATCTTGCCCATCCCGGGCAAGGGTGGCAGCGATTGGGGCTACTCGTGGATTCCGGTGGTCGGCCCGGTCATCGGCGCCGTGATTGCCGCCCTGTTCTGGGTTGGCCTGGGCAGGTTCTAGCCTCCTATTCTGTCGCGTTGTCTGGCCCGACGACCTCGGGCCAGACAACCTCGCCGAGGGCTTCCAGCTTAACCTCCGGCGTCGTTATCGCCGCATGGCCGGATGCAAACTGAAACCAAGCGAATGGCGCCCACTATGGGGCTTCACCCGGACGGCCAGGCCGTCCATTGTGTGCGAGTGAAGGAGGTTGCGTTGAAGAAGCTCATCAACAATCCTGAACAGGTCGTGGTCGAAGAGTTGCAAGGGATGGCATTGGCCCACCCTGATCTGATCAGAATCAACTACGATCCCAACTTCGTCTATCGCGCCGATGCGCCCGTCGCCAACAAGGTGGCCGTCATCTCCGGTGGCGGCAGCGGCCACGAGCCGATGCACGGCGGCTTCGTCGGTTATGGTATGCTGGATGCCGCCGCGCCGGGCGCGGTCTTCACATCGCCGACGCCGGACCAGATGTACGCGGCTGCCAAGCAGGTGGACAGCGGCAAGGGCGTGCTGTTCATCGTCAAGAATTACACGGGTGACGTGATGAACTTCGACATCGCCGCCGAGATGGCGCGCGACGATGGCGTCACGGTCGAAAGTGTGCTGGTTGACGACGATGTGGCTGTCCAGGACAGCACGTGGACCGCCGGCCGCCGCGGCGTCGGCACCACAGTCTTGATGGAGAAGATCGTCGGCGGCGCGGCTGAGGCAGGCTACGACCTGGCGTAGCTGGCCGAGCTGGCGCGCAAGGTGAACGCCAACGGCCGCAGCATGGGCATGGCCCTCACCTCTTGCACCGTGCCCCACGCGGGCAAGCCCACCTTCGACATCGGCGAGGACGAGATGGAAATCGGCGTCGGCATCCACGGCGAGCCGGGCCGCGCGCGGATGAAGCTGAAGAGCGCGGACGAGATTACGCAGATGCTGGTCGATCCGATTCTGTCCGACCTGCCTTTCAAGAAGGGCGACAATGTGCTGGCCTTCGTCAATGGCCTGGGTGGTACGCCGCTTATCGAGCTGTACATCGTCTACCGCAAGGTGGCCGAGATTCTCGACAAGCACGGCATCACCATTGCCCGTAACCTGATCGGCCCGTACATTACGTCGCTGGAAATGGCAGGCACGTCGGTCACCCTCCTCAGGCTAGATGATGAGATGACCGGGTTCTGGGACGCGCCGGTCAAGACGCCTGGCCTGCGGTGGGGCATGTAGCTGATGCCCACGAACCGCGCGCAGATTCTCGACTGGATTCGCAACTATGCGGTTGTGATTCGTGAGAATCGCGACTATCTTACCCAGCTAGACTCGGCCATTGGCGACGCCGATCACGGCGCTAACATGGACCGGGGCTTCCAGGCCGTGGTGGCGAAGTTGCCCACTGTCGAGGATAAGGATATCGGGACAATCCTCAAGTCGTCCGGTATGACGCTGCTGTCGACCGTCGGCGGCGCGGGTGGTCCACTGTACGGTACATTGTTCATGCAGTTTGGTACGGCTGGCGTCGGTAAGGAGGAACTGGCGGACACCGACGTGGTGGCCATGTTCGACGCTGGTCTCAAAGGTGTGGTCAATCGCGGCAAGGCCGAGGTGGGGGACAAGACGATGGTCGATGCCCTAACGCCGGCTGTGGCTGCGTTGCGCGAGGCCGTCGATAAGGGGGAGCCGCTGCCCGCCGCGCTAGCAGCCATGCGCGCCGCTGCCGAGCAGGGCATGACGGGCACCATCCCGCTGGTCGCGCGCAAGGGGCGCGCCAGCTACCTGGGCGAGCGTAGTGCGGGCCATCAGGACCCGGGCGCGACCTCGTCCTATCTACTGCTGAAGACGGCAGCGGAGACGTTGACCAAGTGAGCCTGGGGTGGCGCGGCATCGTGGCCCCGCCGCCCCCAAGTAACATCGCGAAGGAGCGACAAGAATGGCTAAGTATGTTGGCGCAGTCGATCAGGGTACCACCAGCACCCGCTTCATGATCTTCGACCATTCGGGGCAGGTGGTGGCTTTCGACCAGAAAGAGCATGAGCAGATCTATCCAAAGCCGGGTTGGGTCGAGCACGATCCCAACGAGATCTGGACCCGTACCCAGGAAGTAATCAGCGGCGCGTTGGCCAAGGCGGGCATTGGGGCCAGTGATCTCGCTGCCGTCGGTATCACCAATCAGCGCGAGACGACAGTGGTGTGGGATCGCCGTAGCGGCAAGCCCTACTACAACGCTATCGTCTGGCAGGACACCCGCACCGCCGACATGGTGAACGAGTTGGGCAAGGAAGGCGGCCAGGACCGCTTCCGCGACAAGGTCGGCCTGCCTCTGGCTACCTATTTCTCCGGCCCCAAGATTGCGTGGATGTTGCAGAACGTGCCGGGCCTCAAGGAAGCCGCGGCGTCGGGCAATGCCATCTTTGGCAACATCGACACCTTCGTCATCTGGTGGCTGACCGGTGGCCCCGAGGACGGCGTGCATGTGACCGACGTGTCCAACGCCAGCCGCACCATGCTTATGGACCTCAAGACCCTCCAGTGGGACGATGAGATTCTCAAGATCATGGGCATTCCGCGCTCGATGCTGCCCACTATCGTGCCCTCCAGCCAGGTCTATGGGACCGCGAAGGGCGCTCTGAGCGGCGTGCCGGTGGCGGGCGACCTGGGCGACCAGCAGGCGGCCCTTGTCGGCCAGACCTGCTATAGCCCTGGTGAGGCCAAGAATACCTATGGCACGGGCTGCTTCATGCTGCTCAACACCGGCACGGAGATCGTTCCGTCCAAGAGCGGCTTGCTGACCACCCTGGGCTACAAGATGGGCGACGCGGCCCCTGTGTACTGCCTCGAAGGCTCCATCGCCATCACGGGCGCCCTCGTGCAGTGGCTGCGCGACAACCTGGGCATGATCTCCCGCTCACCCGAGGTGGAGAACCTGGCGAAGACCGTCGACGACAACGGCGGCATCTACTTTGTCCCGGCGTTCTCCGGCCTGTTTGCCCCCTACTGGCGTAGCGATGCGCGCGGCGCGATCGTGGGCCTGACTCGCTACGTCAACAAGGGCCACATTGCCCGCGCGGCCCTGGAAGCCACCGCCTTCCAGACCGCCGAGGTCCTCGAGGCGATGGAGAAGGACTCGGGTGTCAAGCTGACGGCTCTCAAGGTCGATGGCGGCATGGTGTACAACGACACCCTGATGCAGTTCCAGTCCGACATCCTCGGCGTGCCGGTCATTCGCCCCAAGGTGGCTGAGACGACAGCTCTGGGCGCGGCGTACGCCGCCGGTCTGGCGACAGGTTTCTGGAGCAACCTGGAAGACCTGCGCAAGAACTGGCAGGTGGACAAGACCTGGGAGCCCAACATGGACGCGGGTGACCGCGCCACGATGATGGGTGAGTGGAAGAAGGCCGTTACTCGCACCTTCGACTGGGCCAAGTAGTCTCTGCTTCTCGCGCTTTAGGACAAGTGAGGGTGGTGGAGGTCCAGCCTCCGCCACCCTCACGCCTATCTGGGTAGGAGGTTGAGCGTGACCTACCCGTCGCCACAGTTCGACCCCGCCTATCCGGCCTTCAGCGTTCGCCACGGCCTGGAGGACTGGGAAGGCTGGTGGAGCGCCTACGATGAGGCGACCTACCAGAGTGTCCTTGGCGGCATCCACGCCGACGATGAGGTGCTGGAGATTGGGGCGGGCGACCTGCGCCTGTCGTTGCGGCTGGCGGAGCGAGCGCGTCGCGTGGTGGTCGTCGAAGTGAACCCCCTGGTCCTGGGCAAGGCCCTGGCCCGTATCGGGTACGACCTGCCGCGCAGCCTCCACGTCGTGTGCGCCAACGCGCTGGACTATCCGTGCCCGGCCAGTATAAGCGTTGCCGTCCTGTTGATGCGCCACTGTCGGCACTTCGCAACGTATGCAGCCCGCCTGGAAGCGGGCGGGTGCCGACGCCTGATCACCAACGCCCGCTGGGGCATGGGAGTTGAGGAGATTGACTTAGGCGCGGCGCGTGACTGGGATGCGTTCGCAGGCGGCTGGTATGCCTGCCTGTGCGGGCGCGTCGGCTTCGAGGGTGAGGCGACCAGCGCCGACGGCATGGCCGAGGCGGTGACGGTGCGAGGCTGTCCGGCGTGCCGGGCCACAGCGCATGGAGACGAATGAGCGTATCTACCCTTTGACACTCGTCTGGCTCTGACGCATAATCCCATTGTGCCTCACAAGACCCGCGCCCCGATATCGAAGTAGGTGGCCATACACAGATGCGACATGTTCAAACTGAAGTCGTGGTCATTGGTGGTGGATCGACTGGGACTGGCTGTGTGCGCGATCTGGCGATGCGCGGTTTCAAGACCATGCTGGTCGAGAAACGCGACCTGACCCACGGCACCACTGGCCGTTATCACGGCCTGCTGCATAGCGGCGGGCGCTACGTGGTCAAGGACCCGGTGTCCGCGAAAGAGTGCATTGAGGAAAACTTCATTCTCCGCCGCATTATGCCCCAGGCCCTGGAAGATACCGGAGGCTTCTTCGTTCAGACACCGGGTGATGACCCCAGTTACGGGCCGAAGTTCAAGGCGGCATGTGACCAGATTGGCGTGCCGTGCCAGGAAGTGCCCATCGTCGAGATGCTGCGCCGCGAGCCGCGCCTGAACCCAAAGATTAGCCTATGCTATGCCGTACCCGACGGGTCGGCGGACTCGTTCCTGGCGACGCGCATGGTGGCGGAGTCGGCGCGACAGTATGGGGCGCAGGTGCTGACGTACCATGAGGTGGTCGCCTTGCTCCGGGACGGCGACCGCGTGACCGGCGTGCATGTCCGCGACGTGGCACGCGATGAGGAGTTTGTCATCGACTGCGACTTTGTGGTGAACGCATCAGGCGCGTGGGCGGGCCAGATTGCGCATTTGGCCGGGGTGGATGTGAACGTCATTCCGGGCAAGGGCGTCATGGTGGCGATGAATCACCGCCTGGTGAACACTGTGGTCAACCGCTTGAAGATGCCCTCCGACGGCGACATCATCGTTCCCATTCATACGGTGTGCGTGATGGGGACGACCGACCATAAGGTCGTGGACCCCGAGAATCTGGCGATTGAGCCGTGGGAAGTAGACCTGATGCTCCAAGAGGGCGAGAAGCTGGTGCCGGGCTTCAAGCAAGCCCGTGCGCTGCGCGCCTGGGCCGGGGTGCGCCCACTCTACCAGGACAAGGCGGCCGGTTCCGATACCCGTGATGTGACACGCACCTACACGCTTATCGACCATGAGTCGCGCGACGGCGTGCAAGGCTTCCTGACCATCACGGGCGGCAAGTGGACAACGTTTCGCCAGATGGCCGAGAAGACCATCGATGCCGTGTGTGAGAAGCTGGCCGTCACGCGACCCTGCCGAACCGCCCTCGAGCCGGTGTTGCCGGGTTCTGACGCCAAGTTCCATTGGCTGGGCGCGCCCCTCAATAAGGTCGAGGAGCAGGATACCTACGGGCGACTGGCCTGCGAGTGCGAGTTGGTGACCATCGACCGGGTCAGGGACACGATTGCCAGCGGCTTCGTGGTCCTGGACGACATTCGTCGCGATCTGCGGCTGGGCATGGGGCCGTGCCAGGGTGGCTTCTGTACCTACCGCGCCGCCGGCCTGCTCCAGCAGATGGAGATGCCGCCGGTGCAGCAGACTAACCTGGCGTTGCGCGATTTTCTTCAGGAGCGCTGGAAGGGCCTGAGGCCGGTCCTGTGGGGCGACCAGGCCAGGCAGGAGCGCCTCGACGAGCTGATCTACTGCGGGATCATGAATGTTGAGCACCTGCCACCGGATGGGCTGAAAAGCCCGATGAGCGATTTCTACGTCGTTGAAGACGTCAAGGACGCGGTCTTCAAGGGCCACGTCTAGGCGCGATGCGCGCCTCTACCCATGGGAAGATGCTACCATGATCCCCGATCTGATTGTCATCGGCGCCGGTTACTCCGGCCTGACGGCCGCCCTGCGGGCCGCTGAGGGCGGGCGTCGCGTTCTCCTGCTGTCGAAGGGCCTGGGTACGACCCATTGGGCGGGCGGCCCGCTCGACGTCATGGGTTACTTTCCGGTCGACTCGTCCACGCCGGTACGCTCACCTGATGCGGCATTGGCGCAGGTGGTGGCGGATAATCCGCAACATCCCTATGCCCGTGTCCGACGTGGCGACCTGGTGGAGGCTTTCGCGGCCCTTCAGCAGGCTGCGGCGGCGCACGGTCTCAGTTACGTCGGCGGTCTCGACCGAAATATGATGCTACCTACACCTGTCGGCGGCCTCAAGCCGAGCGCGTTTGCGCCGAAGGTGATGGCCGCCGGCGAACTCAGGCCGGGCGACAAGGCGCTCATCCTCAGCTTCAACCGCCTGTCTGACTTCTTTCCCGCTCTCCTGGCGGCGAATCTGACTGTCCAGGGTATTGAGGCGCGCGGGGTGGGTCTGGATGTGCCCGCGATTGACAGGCTGAAGGTCATGACTCCCGTGCTGCTGGCTCAGCTGCTCGATGACCCTGGTACGCGCAAGGAGGCCATTCGCATGGCTAAGGCGGCGCTGGGTCGGGAGACGCGGGTCGGCTTCCCGGCGGTGCTGGGCTTCCAGCGTTCGGCGGAGGTCATCGCCGATTTCGAGCGCGCGTTGGGCGTACCGGTGTTCGAGATTCCGACTCTGCCGCCCTCGGTGACGGGGTACCGCCTGTTCAACGCGCTGCGTACCCGCCTCGAATCGCGCGGCGTGCGGATTATCATCGGTTCCCAAGTCATCGCCAGCGAGACGTCGGGTGGCCGTGCTACCACCATCGTGACCGAGGCGGCCGGCCAGCGCGGCGTGCGCTACAGCGCGCCGGACTTCATCCTGGCGACGGGC
>JAHCIE010000150.1 GCA_026129385.1 Anaerolineae bacterium | reverse complement strand
CGCAGCGGCCTGGCCGGCATGCGCGCCACGGCCCGAGGATTGGTCACGCGCAAGTAGCCTGGCCGCCGTGCGACACTATACGCCTCCCCCCACGCCCTTTGTGTGGCGTCGCCTCGTCACTTCCCTGTTCTTGCCCCTGACCCTGGCTATGCTGCTGGTTGGCCTTGGCAAGCCGCCGGTCATCCCCACCGAGCTTGGCCCCCAGCAGATGGTTGTCACCCGCGCGCCGCAGCTGGCCGTGCATACCCGCCTGACCGATGAGGTTGAGAGCTGGAAGATCAAGCAGACGCTGGTCATGGTGCGTCTGATGGGCGCGTCGACCATCATCGAGTACTTCCCGTGGGCATATATGGAGCCGCGCCAGGGTCGCTACAATTGGGACCACGCTGACCAGGTAATTGACCACGCCCGACGTCAGGGGCTGAAGGTCGTGGCTCGTATCGATTATGTGCCGGACTGGGCGCGGCCCGCCCAGTCGTCGACGCGCCTGCTGCCCGATGACCGCTTCGAGGACTATGCGCGCTTCGTTGGCGCGTTTGCCGAGCGTTACCGGGGGCGCGTGGAGGCATTGGTCATCTGGAATGAGCCGAATGTCAGCTTCGAGTGGGGCGGGCGGCCACCGGATGCCGTCGCGTACACGCGCCTGCTGGCGGGCGCGTATCAGGCTGCCAAGGCGGCCGACCCGTCGGTGCAGGTGTGGGCTGGCGCGCTGGCTCCAACTCTCGCTAGCAGCGATGAGGAGGGGGCGGTCAGTGACCTGGCGTTCCTGGCGGCGATGTACGACGCTGGGGCGGCTCCCTACTTTGACGGCCTGACCATGCATGCCTACGGTTGGAACTTCGCTGCTGACGATCCACCCGATCCCGCGGTTGTCAACTTCCGCCGCGTCGAATTGCTGCGCGCCATTATGGTGCGGCATGGTGATGGGCACAAGCCGGCGCCCATCACCGAGGCCGGCTGGAACGACCACCCGCGCTGGACGAAGGCCGTCCGCCCCAGCCAGCGCATTGTTGCTACCGTGGACGCGATGGACCTGGCGCGCGGTTGGGAGTGGGCGCCCTTCGTGGCGGTATGGGCCTTCCGTTTTCCGTGGGCGAATCACTCGTTTATCGACAATTGGGCGCTGGTCGATCCCGATTTCACGCCTCGCCCCCTCTATACCGCTCTGGCCGCGTATGCGGCGCGTGGCTCGTCGGACGCTGCTCTTGAGGCCGTGGGCCTCAACACAAGCGATCGCTTTCTGAGTACGTCTACTGCTCCTCCGGCGACGTCCCATGCCAGCCAGTGACATCTACGGCGATTGTGTCGCCTTCTCCCACGGGGAGGGGAGACCAGTTTGCACGGGGCGGCTAGATGGGCTGGGTTCGCATCCGTGACCCGGCCGTCCCAGGGCTGGCTGCTCGTGCTGCTGCTCCTCCTGACTGCGTTCCAGGTGGCAACCCACGCGCGAGTCGGCGGTGGAGCGGTGGGGACGGGCGCGCTGCCACCACTGCGGGTGGGCATGGACCCCAGTTTCGTTCCCTTCGAGTTCTACACCGGCCCTGACACGCCTGCCCTGGGCTACGACGTTGATTTGGCGCGGGAAATTGCCCGCCGCCTGGGGCGCGAGGTGATCATCGTCCCCGCCGCCTTCGATGCCCTGCCGGATGAGCTGCGAGCGGGCCGCGCCGATATCGTGGTGTCTGCCTTCCCCCACGACCCGCGTCTGACCGAGGACCTGTCGTTTAGCGGCGCGTACTTCAACGCCGGGCCGGTAGTTATCGTGCGGGCGGGGCAGCTGCGGCCCGACACGTTGGGCGTGGTGGCGGTGGAACTAGGAACGGCGGCCGATGCGGCGGCGCGTAGCCTCCTACCACCGCCCAGCCGGGTGGTGCGCCTCGCCAGCCCGGAGGCGGTCGTACAGGCCGTAGCAAGCGGGCAGGTGGATGCGGGCCTGCTGGATATGGTGGCCGCGTTACAGGCGGGGCCGGCGGTGCAGCCGGTCGGGACGCCGGTTGTGGCTGAGTTCTACGTTGTCGCCGTCCGCAAGGACAACGACGGCCTGTACAAGGCGGTGGACATCATCGTGGAGGCGCTGCGCCGCGAGGGGTTCCGCCCGATTGGCCGAGAAATGGATGGGCCGCGCGCCGCCAAACTAGGGCAGGTGGGCCAGCATGTCGTCCAGGACGCGGTCGGCGAGGGCGTCCTTTGGGCATAGGGTCGAGGGGATGTGACGCGGCCGTCGCGGTCGAGGAGCGTGGCCTGGACAATATCGCTGCCGAAGGTCTGGGGCACGGGGTTGGCGACGATCATGTCCAGGCCTTCGACTGAGTTTGGCGCGGCGTTGTCGATGAGGTTCTGGGTCTCAGCGGCGAAGCCGATGACCACCCGGCGCCAGCGGGGCGACCAGTGGACGGCGCGCGCCGTCGGCGACGTCGCGCAGGATGTCGCGGGTGCGGGTCAGCTGGAGGGTCAGGTCGGCGGTGTTGTCGGCGGTCTTCTTGATCTTCTGGTCGGCGGGGGCGGTGGGCGTGTCGGCGGGGGCGGCGGCCATGATGACGCCGTCGTGGTCAGCAGCCGGGCCAGCACCGCCGCGCCCAGGTCGGCGGCGGAAGTGGCGCGGACCTCGCTGACGCCGTAGGGGCGTGGCGTCGGTGGTGTGGATGAGGGTGACGATCGCGCCCCGGGCTGCGGGCGGCTTCGGCCAGGGCCAGCCCCATCTTGCCGGACGACTGATTGGTGACATAACGGACGGGCCGATGGCCCGCGCGTCCCGCCGCTGGCGACGATGAGGCGGCGGCGGCCAGGTCGCCGTGCTGACCAGGACGCAGCGCGCGGCGTCGAGGATGACTTCCGCTTCGGCCAGGCGGCCGACGGGCCGCTCGCGCCTGATGCCAGGTAGCCGCCGCCCGTAGGCGACGATGTGGACGCCGCGCGCCTGCAAGGTTGCCACGTGGCCCTGGGTGGCGGGGTGCCGCCACATGCCGGGCCTCCAGCGGGGGGCGCGACGAGGAGGGGGGCGCGGGTGGACATGCACAGCGCGGTCAGCTCGTTGTCAGCGAGGCCCAGCGCCAGCTTCGCCAGGGTATTGGCCGTCAGCGGGGCGATGAGGACCAGATCCGCCGCGCGGCCGAGCGTCACATGGGCGATGTCGGCCGTGCCGCGCGGCTCCCAGAAGCTAGTCACGATGGGGCGATGAGTGAGGGCGGCGAAGGTGGCCGCGCCGATCATGTGGGTGGCGGCCTCGGTCATTACGACGTCGACCGTCGCGCCGTGCTGGACAAGCTGGCTGGCGAGAAAGGCGGCCTTGTAGGTGGCGATGGAGCCGCTGACGCCGAGAACGACGCGCTTGCCGTGAAGGTTGGACCTGGAGGTTGTCTCGCGGTAGGCAAAGTGGCCGCAGTCTAGCACTCCCGGCGAGCGAGGTCAAGCACACGACACCGATGACGAGTCGCTGGGGACCGGTTGTGGGCCGGTGGAAATGGGCTAGAATGTGGAGTCTACCACACAGGCGCTGGTTCAGCTCGGGAGGTCGCCATGGCGGTCTATGCGTGCCCGGATAGTGTCGTGGATGCTCAGTGGGCGATCGCTCACCTGGGCGATCCGTCGATGCGCTGGGTGGAAGTCGTCTGGGGGGACTCGGCCGAGTGGGGGGCGACGGCGTATGCCAATGGCCACATACCCGGCGCGGTGGCCTGGGATTTCGCCACTGTTTGCAGGACCCGGCGCGCCAGGATGTCGTCGACATGGAGGGGCTGGCGGCGCTGTTGGCCCGCTCCGGTGTCACGCCCACGACGGGCATCGTGGCCTACAGCGGCTTGAGCAACCTGCTCGCGACGTTTGCCTTCTGGCTGCTCAAAGTCTATGGCCATCGGGATGTGCGCCTGTTGGACGGTGGCCGACAGAAATGGCTGGCCGAGGGGCGACCCCTGTCCCGTGGGATTCCGCAGTTTGCCTGCACGGTTTACCACGCCCAGTCACCTGACATGCGCCTGCGCGCCAGCTGGGAGGATGTGCTGCGCTGCCTGGGCAGAGCGGCTGTGTCCTGGTCGACGCGCGCTCGGCCGAAATGTACGCGGGCGACGACACCGCCAGCGCGGTGCGCGGGGGGCATATTCCAACCGCTGTCAATCTGGCGGCGTATCGAGAAGCCTATCCGGATGGGTCGTTCAAGGCCTGGCGTGTGCCCACGGTCTGCGCGGATGGAACGTTCCTGGGCGCGGCTGAGTTGCGTAGCGTGGTCGAGCCGCTGGGCATCACGCCCGACCAGGCCATCATCACGTACTGCGTGCGGGGTGGTCTGTCCACCCACGCCTGGTTTGTCCTGACGCAACTGCTGGGCTACCCTAACGTGCGGGAGTATGACCGCTCCTGGGTTGAGTGGGGCAATCGTCCCGATCTGCCTGTGGAGGGCGCGCGTGGCTGAGATGGTGGCGCTGTACGTCCACGTGCCGTTCTGCCACGTGCGCTGCCGGTTCTGCAACCTGCATGCCTACGGCATGGGCGACTACGCAACGCTGCCCGACCTGCGCGCGGCGTACACCGAGGCGCTGGCGGCGGAGATTGCTCGCTGGGGCGAGCGGCTGCCGGGCGCGACGGCGCGCACGGTCTTCTTCGGCGGCGGGACACCCACCGAGCTGGACGCCGCGCAACTGGCCCACGTTCTGGCGGCGGCGCGGGCGGCGTTCGTCGTGCCCGACGAGGCCGAGGTGACGGTCGAGGCGTATCCGGGGTTAGGCTACCCCTATCTGGCGGCCTTGCGCGCGGCGGGCGTCAGCCGCGTCAGCTTTGGCGTGCAGAGTTTTGAGCCGCGCCTGCTGACGATGCTGGACCGGGCGCACGATGTGGCGCAGGTGGCTGCCTCGGTAGCGGCGGCCCATGACTTGGGTTTCTCGGTGGCGCTGGACCTGATCTATGGCCTGCCGACGCAGACCCTCGCCGAGTGGGAGGCGACGCTGGGCCAGGCGCTGGCTCTCGCGCCCGATCACCTGTCGCTGTACGCGCTGTCGCTGGAGGAGGCGACGCGGCTGCGCGCGCTGGTCAAGGCGGGCGTGCTGCCGGCTCCCGACGCCGACCTGGCTGCCGACATGTATCGCCATGCCCAGGCGCGGCTGGCTGAGGCGGGCCTGGGCCAGTATGAGCTGTCCAACTGGGCGCGGCCGGGCCACGAGTGTCGTCACAACCAGGTTTACTGGCGCAACGAGTCGTGGTTGGGCATTGGCGCGGGCGCGTATGGCTCCTACGATGGGGCGCGCTACGAGAACATTCCGTCGCCGACGCGCTATGTCGAGCTTGTGCGGCAAGGGGGGCTGCCCATTGCCGAGGTCGAGCCGATTGGCAAGGCGACGGCGATGGCGGAGACCGTGATACTGGGGCTGCGGCTACGGGGGGGCATCGACCTGGATGAGTTCGCCCGGCGGTTTGGGCGGCGGCTGGAAGACGTGTACGCGGCGCCGCTGGCGGAGTTGATCACCTGGGGGCTGGTCGAGGTGGTTGGGGGGCGGCTCCGCCTGACGGGGCGTGCGCTGTTGGTGGCGAACGAGGCGTTGTTGCGCTTTTTGCCTGAGGCCGCAAGTGTCATAAACTAGACACGCCAATCAAATGGGGGTAAACTTCGCCCCGGTTGACGGCGGCCACAGGGCCGCCGCGTTTCTGGCTTACGACTACGCCATCGCCGCCGCGAGGAACCTTTGTCGCGCCTGACCATACCTTCCATCGCCGCCGATCGTCTCCGTCTGGTGCGCTCGTCCTGGCTACCGCTGCTCGCCATCACCTTGCTTGGCTTCGCCTTGCGCGTGCTGTGGCTCGACCGCCAGAGCCTGTGGTATGACGAGCTGTTCACCGTTTGGGCCAGTCGCCTACCGTTGTCGGCATTGCTCGACGCGGTGGCCGCCGACAGCCAGACGCCCTATCTCCCCTACGTGATTCTGCACTGGTGGCCGGGTATCGCGGGTGGCGAGTTTGCGCTGCGCCTCTACGCGGTCTTTCCGGGCACGCTGGCTATCGTCGCGACGTGGCGGCTGGCGCGGGTGTTTATGGGGTCAGGACAGGCCAACCTGGCGGCGCTGCTGATGGCGACGTCGCCCTTCCTCATCAGCCGCTCACAAGAGGTGCGGGGCTACACCTGGTTCTTGCTGTTTGGCGTTCTCGCCAGCTACTTTTTCATGCGCCTGGGCGAAGGCTCGCGAGCGGCGAAGGTCGGCTATCTGGTCACGCTGTCGCTGACGCTGCTGAGTCACTATTACGGTGTCTTCCTCTTGATCGGACACGGTATCACCTGGCTCGGCTGGCGGCGCGTGTACCGTATGCGGCTCTGGCCGATCGCGGCCGGTCTGGCGATGGCCTTGTTGCTGTGGTGGAGCGGGCTGGTGGTGGCGAGCGCGGGCTTCTCGGTCCCGGCGCGGCCATCCCTGCCGCCGACGGTAGGCGTTGGCCGCCCCACCTCCCAATGGTCGTCGGTGGTCCAGGAAGCGACAGCCCTGCTCCAGCAAGCGCCCTCATCGGTGCCGGTGGTGGGGCTGCTCAAGGGGACAGCCACCCAACCCACCCCCACGCCGCCCGCTACAGAAACGCTCGGTGCGGAAAAGGCGGCGCAATGGAAACGGCTGTCGGGGCGGACGGTCTTTGAAGTCGCGTCGCAGATGAGTCTGGGCGGCGAGTTTGGCCTCGGTATCGCGACCCGGCCACCGTGGTGGAACGCGCTGGCGGCGATATACCTGGCGACGGTTGTCGTGGCGGGATTCATGGCGCGCGGCTTTGGGGGATTTTGGCCGCTGGTGACGTGGATTCTCGTGCCAGGCGTTGCTACCTACATTATCGACCGCATGACGGCGATGGGGTTCGAGGCTCGCTATCTGAGCATGCTGGCGCCCTTCGTCATCGTGCTGACCTGTCTCGGCCTGGCGGGCCGCCGCGAGCGGCTGGCGGTCGCGGCTCTCCTGCTCACCTTGCAGGGCATCGGATTGTACACTTATTATCGCTCACCCTATGATGCGCGCGACGACTGGCGCTCGCTAGTGGCGACGTTGCAGACCGAGCAGCAGCCAGGCGACGGCCTGTTCGCCTTTCCAGCCCACCACTTCGCGATGGCGAGCGCGGTGTATAGCCCTGACTTGCCGGAGGGTGGGGGGTGGGTGTGGCCAGATGGGCAGCTTCTGCTGCTGCCGCAGGGGACGCGCTGGCGCGGCTATGGCATGCGCCTGGCTGCGGTGCCGGGTGGCGAGGCGCGGACGCGCCTGCTTGACCTGGCGTGTAGCTACGACCGCCTGTGGGTCGTGACGTATACGTCGCGGGTGGACGGCGACAGTACGAAAGTCTTGCAGCAACTCGACGGTGCGATGAATCCGGTCGAGTCGTTTGCGTTTCAAGGCCCCAAGGGGTTGCGGTTGTGGCTGTATAATGGCTGCCACACGACCGGTGGGTCACCGGACGATAGCCAGCCTGTCGCGGTTGGACGCGCACCCTAGAAAACGGTTGAATGGGTCATATGTATTCCGAGCCTGAGACGACCGACGAGACGATCGAGCTCGGCGTCGAGCCAGTCTCGTTGAGCGAGGGTCGCGCGGGGCTGCGGGTCGCGCTCCGCTCGCGTGATTTGCGTCTCCTGGCGGCGGGCCTGGCCGTCTCGCAGCTCGGCGATAGCTTCTTGCTCGTCGCCATGCTGATCATTGCCCGCAGCCTGACCACCAA
>JAHCIE010000015.1 GCA_026129385.1 Anaerolineae bacterium | reverse complement strand
GGCGGCCGTGCCGGCGCTGGCGGCCAGGGCGAGTAAGAGGGCCAGGAGGGCCAGGGTGACGAGACGCTTCATTGCAGTTCTCTCCCAATACGATTAGAACGTGCGCGGCGGGTTAACGTAAGGTAATCGAGCGGCGGCGAATAGTCGATGGCTTACCTCCTTGTGGTCGGGGGGCGGGGCGCAAGGCCGGACGCGGCGGGCATAGTTAAGCCAGGGTTAATCATACGTTAACCCGGCATTCATTTGACTAACGCGCACGGCGCGCCGGGGATACGGCCTGACAGGCGAGATGACTGACATCTTCGCAACCATCGGCTACGAGGCGGCGCGGGTCGGAGTTGACGACGATAGCGCATCGGGTGCATCATCTCTCCCAGGCCGCCCTCGCCGTGGGCGGCGTTCCAGGGGGATACTATGCGCCGCCGCACCCTGCCCGCGCTCCTTGTCGCGCCGGGCCTTCTACTCGCGTGTCTGATCCTCTTCAACGCTGTTCGCGCCGCGCCCACGGCTCCCCTGGGCATTACCCTCGACGGGAACTTAACCGAGCCGGAGTGGACCGTCCTCGCCACCAGCGCGGGCGGCCCCGCGCCCAACTTTGGCGTCGGCCACGAGATCAACGCCCTCACCATCGCCAATGATGAGACGTCGCTGTACATCGGCGTGGCGGGGGATGTGCAGCCGGGCTACCGCATCGTGGTGCTCATCGACGCGCGGGCGGGCGGCTATACCAATGCCGGCTTTGGCCGCACCAGCGCGCCGCCGGGGGTGGCCGGGCTGAACGCGGGCCTGCGCTTCGACCCGGACCTGTCGGCCGACTACGCCCTGGTCATCGGCTCCAACGCGGGCCACACCGACTTTACGTGGGACCTGTACACCCTGTCGGCGGCGGGCGGGCCGAACGTCTACCTGGGCGACACGAGCAGCCCCAACCTGGGCGCGGCCCCGGCCAGCGCCGCGACGACCCAGGGCTTCGAGACGCGGCTGAGCTTCGCGGCGGTCGACTCGATACCGGCGACGGACATCGTGATCAACCAGTCTACGGTGAAGCTATTCGCGATGTACGTCCGCGATGACGGCTACCTGGGCAACCAGTTCATCAGCCACGCCGACGCCTCAGATGGCGCGTACGGCAGTGGCGCGCTGGACTTCGAGTGGCTGACGCCGGATCCGGTGGACTATTTCCCCGTCGCGCCGCCTGGCTCGGCGACGGGGGTCGTCATTAGCGAGTTTCGCACGCGCGGCCCCGGCGACCCAGGCGCGAGTCGGCCTGCGGCCACCGACGAGTTCATCGAGCTTTACAACCCAACCCACTCCTCCGTCAACATTGGCGGCTGGAAGGTGAACGCCTCCACCAGCGCGGGGGTCGTCTCGACGCTCTCCACCATCCCCAGCGGGACCAGTCTCGCGCCCGGCTGTCACTACCTGCTTACCAACGTCAACGGCTACACGGGCGTCGTCCCGCCCGATCGGACCTACACAACGGCCGTCGCCGATAACGGCGGCATTGGACTGCTCCTGGCGGACGGAACCATCAATGGACCAGGTAGGCATGGCGCTGGCTCTTTCTATAAGGAGGGGACAACCCTCGCTGCACTGAGCTTCAACCAGGACCAGAGTTACGAGCGGCGGCCCGGCGATTGTCGTGGGCGGCGGCCAGGACACCAGCGGCAACAGCGTCGATTTCTACTATCGAACCCCCGCCGACCCGCAGCAATCGGGGCGCCTGCGTCGTCCTGCAATCAGATGCGCCCGGTGGCGACAAGGACACGACGCCAACAGATACGCCGACCGCGACGGCTACCAGCACGCCAACGAATACGCCGACCGCGACGGCTACCAGCACGCCCACCGCGACGGCTACCAGCACGCCCACCAATACGCCGACCGCGACGCCAGCACCAGCGAATACGCGCCGCGACGTATTTCTACCAGCACGCCCACGCGACGTACCAACACGCCCGCAATACGCCGACCGCGACGGCTACCAGCACGCCCACCAATACGCCGACCGCGACGGCTACCAGCACGCCCACCAACGCCGACCGCGACGGCTACGGCGTCCACCAACACGCCGACCGCGACGCTGCCAGCACGTCCACCAACGCGCCATTTTGACGCGGCTACCAGCACGCCCACCAACACGCCAGCGAATACGCCGACCGCGACGTGTCTTTACCAGCACGCCCACCAATACGCCGACCGCGACGTCTACCAGCACGCCCACCATGCGCCGACCGCGACGGCGGCTACTACCAGCACGCCCACCAACACGCCGACCGCGACGGCTACCAGCACGTCAACGCCGACGCGCACCCCTACTCCCACCCCGACGCCGTACTGCGATCCTGAGCCGGTGACGGGAGCGAACTATCAGCTACCCGTCCTGGGCTACGTCGGCAACTCCACCACCAACGTCAGTACGTCATCGAGGCCCAGAACGTCAGCGCTACTGGACCAAGATCGCCCTCCTCCTGTTCGCCGAGGCTCAGCCCTACTGCGAACCCCAGGTCCAGGCCCCCTTCAGAAATCGAATGCTCTGGCCTTCCTCAAGCCAGGCTCCAGTTGAATCTGGTCCTCCAACGCCCTCGCGCTCCGCCCAAGAGGCGCCATCGCCCCTTCTCGCTTCGACCCGGTCGTCGATTGCTACGACATCAACGCTAACCTCAAGAAGCCCTGGCCCAAGTGGGACTCCTACACCAACGGCGGTCAGGTCGTCGGCGGCTTCCCCTTCACCTGGACCCCACCACGGCCAGCCCATCGCCGTCGAGGTCGTCCGCCGCGCCTGACCCAGGCCGCGCCGCCCTCGTCGTCAGTAAGCGCCCTACTCGGGCGTCAGCGCCCGCCAGGACGGTGTCGCTACGACCCGGCCTTCGGTGGCTACGCCTTCTACGCCCCGGTCGTCTGCTCCGGGCTTCGGCGGCATGAACTCCACCCTGTACCTCAGAACTCAGGCGACGAGTGCACCAGCCTCGAACTGTGGTTCAAGGCTCCAGGACGCGACTGCCTGCGGGCCCCAGGTGTGCGAGGTCATGGCCCTGGCCCCAGGCTACACCGCCCAACTCAACCCGCCACATTATTGTCCCGCCCGGGCTTCGTCGGCTCGGTGTGGGTCCGCGCCACCCAGCCCCTGGGCATCGTGGTCGACCAGATCGGGTCCAGCACGCTGATGAGCTGGCAGCGTGCCGGCCAGCTACAACTACGGCCGCTACAGCGACTACCTGGGCGGCGGGTCGCAGGTGGCCTACGGGCGCTGCTGTACCGCGAAGTACAACGGCTGGGACGCGGTGTACGTGCAGAACCTGAGCAGGGTGTACGCGGCCCAAGGTGAAGGTGTACTTCGTGGACCGCAGGGCGGCATCGTCACCACGCTGGTGGATTGGGTGTGCCCACGCGGCGAGCAGACCTTCCTACCTGCCCCCTGGTCAACAACCTGCCCGGCCAGTACGTGGGGGCCATCGCGTCAAAGGCAGACCTGGATCACCCAGCGAAAACCCTGTCCGGGGCTGTCCCCCCATCGCGGCGGTGGCAGAGCTGATACAGTACAGTAACGCAGCGCGGGCCGCACCGCTGCAAGCGGTGGCTACAACCTGCTGCGCCAGGAGGACGGCTACATCTGGCAGACGGGCGCGGGGGCAGTCGGCGGCCTGGCGCCGGGCTGCAGGCGTTGTTGCTATCCCGTCGTTCAGCGCGGCAACAGCCTGGGCATCCAGACGGAGCTAGCCATCCAGAACCTGGTACCCAAGCCGGGCTTCACCGACTTCGCGCTGTTCGTGTATGACCAGAACGGGCTACTGGACTTCGTGTGCGAGAAGCTCAACGAGAAGCAGGTGGAGTACATCGACCTGGCGCGCTGGGGCTGGATCAACCCTGGCTTCAAGGGCAGCGCGGTGATCAGCGCGACGTTCTGGGAGCACGACGTGTTTGACGGGGAGGGACAGTTCGTGCGCAACGTGGTGGGGTTGGGAGCCATCAAGGTGGAGCGTTACGTACCCAGCAGCGGGGTGCCGCAGGCCGGGGACGTGGCGGCAGCCAGCGAGGGCTTCCCGATCCCGGGCAAGCTGGGGCGGTGCCCCAACTTCGACTGGGAGGGGTTCCCACCGGTGTGCCCAGGGCAACCGTAGGCTGACCACCGACCACCGACCACCGACCACCGCAGACACAGACCCTGAAGGTCGCGGAGACCTTCAGGGTCTTGTCTTTCTGCGCCCTTCGACCCCTCAGTGGCCGCCGAGGAGCGCCCAGATCACCTCGAAGGCAATGAGCAGGATAACGATCCATTCGAGGGCGGTGGACCGCTCGGCCTCGGCGTCGTCGTGGAGCATACCGTAGGTCTCGCGCAGCAGGTCCAGCTTGTGCTGGACGCCCTGCCACCGCTGCACGGACGCGCAGCACATCCCAAGCGCCGCGCTGTACAGGCGGTTCCAGTACACGTCGTCGGTGACCTTGAGGGCATTGTCCAGGCGCTCGGTGATCTCGGTCACGTCCACCACCAGCCCTTGCACCTCCTGTAACAACAGGCTGTAGCGACGGACCAGGGGCAGGCGAAAGCGGCCCCGTGATGCTTCGATGCGGCGGTAGACGGCGGGCAGCTCGTCGTCTAGTTGCGCGTCGTAGAGCGCAGCACGAGCAACTCCATTGGCGAACTCGATCAGGTCGGCCGCCGTCGCCACCGCACGCGGGTCAGGGTCGATGAGCAGCGCGCTGTTCCAACTCAGGAGCGCCAGGTCGTCGGGAAGTAGCTGAGGGGCGTCACGAGACTGTTGGCGGTCTCGCTTAGCGGACGCCGCTCGCCCAGCAGGGCGGCCAGCACCCACGGGTTGGCGGCCAGGTCGCCGACCTCCGCGGCCCGGCTCGACCAGGTGATCGATGGTCAGAATGGCGTGGTCCTCGACAATCGCGCCGCGCTTGGGGCGGGTGATGGCGGCCCGGGCGGATGGTCGCCTCCAGGCTGTCGACGGCGGCCAGGAAGCGGTCGGCCAGGGTGGCCGGTGGATCCTGCCAGGTCCACAGCCAGCCCGCCGCCGTGTCCCACGTCGTCGGTTCAGGCAGAGGCATCTCCAGCGCCAGGGCGACGACGCCCAGGTCGTAGATACTGGCGCGCAATACGCCGCTCAGCGTTCCCGCGTCCAAGCGCCGCGTCAGCTCTCCCAGGTCCACGCGCAGCGGCAGCTGCACGCCACCTCCGATGCTGGCGGGCTGGCGGACGCGGCCCGGCGGTTCGCGCGTGCCGCCACTGCGCCAGCAATGCCTGGGCGCAGTCCGATCGATGGCGCGTCGCCCAGGTCGTAGAACTGGTAGAGGGCGAGCCGCCCGGCGGCGATGAGGGGAAGGGGAATCAGAATCTCCTATCGCTGCGGTCCAGCCGCAACTCATAGCCGACGATGTCGCCCACCACGCGCGTGTAGATCTCCTTCATCGTCTCGCGGTGCAGGCGCACCTCGCGGTCAAACGCTGTAGGGGAGGGCGTTGTAGACCTCCAGGCCGCCGTAGTCGGCGGCGATGGCCTGCAAGATGGGCGTCACGTCGAAGTGGGCCATGTCCAGCGGCTCGGCTTCCAGACTGCTGAGCGTCCCGGTGTGGCCCAGGCACGAGGCAGGGAACTCGATGAGCAGCGGGTCATCGTAGTCGGCCAGGCGCACGAAGAAGGCGACGACAGCGGGTGCGGTCGCCAGCTCGGCCTCGTGGAGGACGTACTCGTTGCCGCCGCTGAAGCTGACGTGGCCGAGGACGACAGGGGTCGAGAAGCCCGCTTTGCCGCCCGTCCAGCGATAGATGGCCTCGCTGTCGGCCACCTGGACGGCGGGGCGCGTGTCGATCTCGCCGGCCCAGACGCGGGCGTGCAGGTCGGTGCGGCTGGTCTTGGCAATGCAGATGAGGTCGAGGCGCTTGCCATTGCGGCGGCAGGCGGAGAACAGGGAGCGGTAGCCGCTGGCGATCTGACTGTGCAGAGGATCGATACCCTCGAGGGTCAGGGCGTAGAGCTGGGGGAGCCGCGAGTAGAGCGCGCCGTCCATGAAGACGATGCCGCCTTTGGGCAGTCTGACGACGGCCTCGGTGGCGACGGCGACTTCAAGACTCTGCATGAGCAGGTCGTTGAAGCGCTTGACCTGACCCTCGTCGGTCACGCCCGGCAGGATTTCCACCTCGACGCGGCTATATTCGATGCCGTGGCGCGGCTCCGCGCCGTGACCCAGGCACAACGCCTGCGACACGAACAGGATGGAGCCATTCGCCAGGTCGGCGCGACCGATGGAGCTGTCGACGCCGACGGCGGGCCGACGCGGCCCCCTGAAGGTGTCCGGGGGCAGGGGATGCCAGTTGGCGTGAACGAGGTCTTGCAGCGACGTCTCAAGCGCGCTGGCGTCGGCGCTGAACGTGCCGCCCAGGCGGGCCGCCTTCGCCTCGGTTCGCCGCGCCAGCTTGTCGAGAAAGTCGGGCATAAGACCTCGTGAGGCATCACACGCAGTGGTCGGCCGTCAGTCGCCGTTCCTTCGCACACCCGTTCGCATGTCGATTATACGACGGCTAGGCGGGACTTTCAACCCCCGTGGCAGCTACACATTGAACCGGATATGCACGATGTCGCCGTCCTTGACAAGGTATTCCTTGCCCTCCAGGCGCAGCGTGCCCTTCGTGCGGGCGGCGGCCATCGAGCCAGCGGCGATGAGATCGTGGTAGTGGACGACTTCGGCGCGGATGAAGCCGCGCGCCAGGTCGCTGTGGATAGCGCCCGCCGCTTCCACCGCCGTGGACCCCACGGGGATGGTCCAGGCTCGCACCTCGTCCTCGCCGACGGTGAAGAAAGACTGCACGCCCAGCAGGTCGTAGGAGGCGCGGATGACCTTGTTCAGCCCCGGCTCGTCGATGCCGTACTCTTGCAGGAAGACCGCCACGTCGTCGCCTTCGAGCTGGGCGATCTCGGCCTCTAGCTCGCCGTATAGGCCGAGCGCCTTGACGCGGGGGCCGCGCGGCTGAAGGGCAGGCATGCTCTGGCCTTCGCCCAGGTTGACGACGACCAGCAGCGGCTTGGCGCTCAGGAACTGGAAGGAGCGCAGGCCCTTCTCCTCTTCCGGCGTCAGGTCCACGCTCCGCACCAACTGATCGTTCTCCAACGCCACCTGGATGCGGGCCAGGGCCACATCCTCGGCCTGGCGGGCTTCCCGCTCGGCGCGAGGCGCGCTCGTCTTGGCGAGTTCGCCCTTGAGTCGCTCGCGCCGCTTCTCCACCATCCCCAGGTCCCACAGCAGCAACTCGTCTTCCAGCACGCGCAGGTCGCGGGCCGGGTCAAGGCTGTCCAGCGGGTGGTAGATGTCATCGTTTTCGAAGGCGCGCACGATGGCCAGCAGCGCATCCGCCTGGGATAGCTTGCTGAACACCTGGCGGTTGAAGGTCGTGCCCTCGACGGCCGCGCCGGGCACTGACCCCGCCACATCCAGGTATTGCACCTGGGCGTGGACGGTCTTGCGCGGCTTGAACATGGCCGTCAGGACCTCGACGCGCTTATCGGGGACGCCGACGGTGGCGAGGTTGGCCTCTTTCTGGCCCGCCGACGCTGCGCCGGTCTGGGCGTGGCCGCGCGTCAACGCATTGAAAATGGTGGTCTGGCCGGAGCCGGGCAGACCGAAGATGCCGATTTGCATGGGAGTATGTCCAATTGAGGGTGATCGGATGGCGGCTCACCGACGACCGACGACCGACCACAGCTAGACCCGTGGTCAGTCGTCAGTGGTCGTCAAAAGCCGGACGCGGCGAACACCGGCGCCAGCAGATTGTCGGTGGGCACATAGTTGTCGGTCAGGATCGTGGGCGGCGTGTCGCGCAACAGCGCCTCGTACTCGGCGCGGGGCATCCACTGCCCCGACGGGCCGAGGACCGCATAGTATTCGTCCAGTGGGCGCTTGGAGCCAACGATGACGAAGGTGCTGCGGGTGTTAGTCTTCCAGGCCGGGATGTTGGGGATGATGTAGACGTAAGGGAAGACCTGGTTGATGGTGCGGGCGTAGGCCGACAGGAAGCCGGCCGTGTTGGTGTCGATGATGTTGGCCAGATACATGCCATCGTCGGTCAGGTGGTCGTAGACGAGCTGCGTAAATTCCTCAGTTGTCAGGTGAAAGGGCACCGAGTAGTCGTTGAAAGCGTCGCCCAGGACGAAGTTGTATCTCTCACCTGGGTTGGTTTGCAAGTACTGGCGGGCATCCATGTTGGTGGTGCGAATCTGGGTGTCGGGTGGCAGCCCCATATGGTTGAGGGCTACGTCTGTCACGCCGGGGTCGATCTCGATGACATGGACGTCGCTGCCGGGGTACTTTGCCTCTACGTAGCGCGGGAAGGTGTAGCCGCCGCCGCCCAGCGCGAGCAGCCGCTTGGGGCCATCGACCGGGATGTTCTCCATCAGGTCGGCGTAGCTGCGCTCGTAGGCGTACTTCAGGCTGAGGTTGCTCTCCAGCGAGTTGTAGGAGTGGATGAGGTGGTCGAGAACGAGCACGCGCACGTTCTCCTCGGGCGTGCCCACCTTCGCATCGTACCAGCGGATGCAGAAGTAGTCGGTCTCGGTCATGCAGCGGTAGGTGGGAAAGGCGTTGAACAGTTCCCACGGCGACTGAAGCTCGCGCTCGCGCGGTTGTTCATCAGAATGAGGGGTACGCCGACCAGGGCCATCATGACCACGCCATCCACCAGCCGCAGGCCCCCCTGGCGGCGTGACAGGCCGATGAGAACGGCGATGATGGCCAGCGTCACACCGATGCCGAGGATGATGTTGCGCGTGCCGAAGGCGGAGATGAGCCAGAAGCCGGTCAGGAACGTACCGATAATGCTGCCGAAGGTTCCGGAGGCGTAGATGCGGCCGACTACGCTGCCCGTGGTGTTGAGGTTGCGCAGGGTCAGCTTGACCAGGATGGGCGTCAGCATACCGAGCATCATGCACGGGATGAAGAACAACGCGCCGGTGTACACGACGATGCGGGCGATGATGGGCAGCTCGGTGGGCACGCCGCGCATGGTGACCCAGTGGCCGACAGGGATGACGGCGACGGCGGCCAGGGCGGCCAGGGCGAATACCCAGGCGGCGGTGCGCCGCGACGCCCAGCGGTCGGCGATGAAGCCGCCGATCCAGTTGCCCAGGGCGATACCCGCCAGGTTGACACCGATGATGCTCGTCCACGTGTAGAGCGAGACACCAATCGCCGGGGCCATCACGCGGCTGGCGACCATCTCCAGGCTCATCACACTGACGTTGGCGAGGAAGACCAGCAGCATGCCGAGGGGCACGGCCAGGCCATCGATGGGAATGGCGTGGGCTGCGACGGCGGCGCGCTCGGCGGCGGCCGTCGCGGCAGCAGACTCGGTGGCGGCAGGCGTTGACGACGGCGCGGGACGCAAGAGGCGGTCGCGCCCGACAAGCAGGCCGACCAGAATCAGCGTGCCACTCACCCCGGCCACGATCCAGCTAGTCGGGAACCAGTTGATGAGGAAGAAGCCGGTCAGGAATGTGCCGACGATGTTGCCAACCGTGGATACGCCGTAGATCAGGCCGACGGTGCGGCCCGTGGTGCTCAGGTTGCGCACCGTCAGCTTGACCACCAGCGGCGAGATGAAGCCGAGGAAGACGCTGGGGATGAAGAACACTACGGCCACCAACAGCACGATGCGCCCGATGGTGGGCAGGCCCTGGGAGAAGCCGCTACTGGCGACCCACGCCCCGATGGGGACCACGGTCAGGGCGGCCAGGCCGGCTGCGATGAAGGCCCAGCCGACGCTGCGCCGCGAGGCGATACGGTCGGCGACCATGCCGCTGAGATAGTTGCCCAGCGAAATACCGGCCAGGATGACGCCGATGATGCTCGTCCAGGTATACAGGGAGCTGCCGATGGACGGGGCCATGATGCGGCTGGCGACCAGCTCCAACACCATGATGGCGGTGTTGGAGGTGAACACAATCGCCAGGGCGGCCAGCAAGGGCAGGCTGTCAACGCTCAGGGCGGCGCGGGGCGCGGGTTGGGCAACCGCGCCGGGAAGCTCATCGGCTCGTGTGGTCACTCATCCTCCAATGCGATACGGGGCGGCGCGGCCTGGGCAGAGCCGCGCCGGAACAGAGGTAGGGAATCATAGCATAGATGGGCAAGAACGGGGAACGCTGCGTTCCCGTCACGCCGTCTGTAGCGCCCCCAGGGCGCGATCCAGGCGAGCCAGGGAAGTCTCGCGGCCCAGCAAGGCGAGGGTCTCGAACAGGGGCGGCGCGACGCGCTTGCTGGACAGGGCCACGCGCAGGATACTGAGCAGGTCGCCTGCTTTCATGCCGCGCGCCTCGGCCAGGCCACGTAACGCCGGGTCCAGAGTGGCGGCATCGAAGGCTTCGACCGTTGCCAGTACGTCGCGGGCGGCGGCCAACGCCTCGGTCGCCTCGCCAGGTGTGAGCTTGCCGGGCACGAGATCCGCGGCTGGCGGCATGGGCGGCTCGACGAAGAAGAAGTCCAGCAACTCGGCGGCCTCGTCGAGGGTCGTGATGCGCTCCTGGACCAGGGGCACGAGGGGCATCACGTCTCGCACGCCTACCTTCAACCCCGACCGTTGCAAGAAAGGCAGTAGCCGCTCGGCCAGGTCTTCGGCGGCCAGGGCGCGAATGTGGACCTTGTTGAGCCAGTCGGCCTTCTCGAAGCTCACAGCGGCTGGCGAGGCCTTGACGCGGTCGAGATCGAAGGCCTCGACCAGCTGCGGGACGGTGTACACCTCTTTGTCGCCGCCGCTCTCGGCCCAGCCCATGAGCGCGACCCAGTTGAGCACGGCCTCGGGCAGGTAGCCCATGTCCTTGAAGCCGCGCACGAAGATAGGCTTGTCGGAGACAAAGCGCTTGCTCATCTTGCCCTTGCCCGACGGATTCAGGAGCACCGAGGGGTGGATGTACAGGGGCCGCTGCCAGCCGAAGGCGTCGATGATCTGAGCGTGGACGGGGAAGCTCGGTAGCCACTCCTGGGCGCGGATGACGTGGCTGATGTCCATCAGGCGGTCGTCCACCAGCGCTGCCAGGTGATAGGTTGGGTAGCCGTCGGACTTGAGGAGCACGGGGTCGCGCAGGGTCTTGTTGGGGGTGCGCATCTCGCCTCGAATCAGGTCGTGGGTGACGGTCTCGCCCGCGTTGTCGACCTTGAACAGGACAGCGGGGGCGACGCCCGCGTCGCGGCGGCGAGCCATCTCGTCGGCGGTCATCGACCGCAGCCGCTGGTTGATGTCGACGGCCGCGGCGTCCTCGTTCTCGCTACGCCAGGCTTCCATCTCCAGGGGCGACCAGTACGACTCGTAGGCGCGGCCGGCGTCCAGCAACTGCCGCGCGTGCGCCGCGTAGATGGGCAGGCGCTCCGACTGGACATAGGGCGCATGGGGGCCGCCCACGTCGGGGCCTTCGTCCCAGTCGAGACCGAGCCAGCGCAGGCCCTCGATAATCTCCTGGGTCGCGCCCTCGACGAAGCGGTTGCGGTCGGTGTCCTCGATGCGCAGCAGGAACTGGCCGCCGGTCTGGCGGGCGAGGAGCCAGGCGTAGAGGGCGGTGCGCGCGCTGCCGATGTGCAGCGAGCCGGTGGGGCTGGGGGCGAAACGGGTGCGGGCGGGCGGGGTGGCGATGGTCATGGCAGCCTTACCAATCGAACTTGAGGGTTTTACGGCGTAGCAGGATGCTCTCCACGATGCCCAGGCTGAACATGAAGGTCATCAGCGAGCTGCCGCCATAGGAGATGAAGGGCAGCGTCTGGCCGGTGGTGGGCAGGACGTTGAGATTGACGCCGACGTTGAGAATGGTCTGTATGAACAGACTGGTGGCAATACCAACGGCGATGAGGCGGCCGTACTGGTCCTGGGCCATGCGGCCAGCGCGCAGGATGCGAAAGATGAGCAGGATGACTACCAGAAAGAACAACATCACGCCGACCAGGCCGAATTCCTCGGCGATGACGGAGAAGATGTAGTCGGTGTAGCGCTGGCGCAGGTAGTGAAGCTGACTCTGCATGCCCTGGCCGTAGCCCTGCCCGAACCAGCCGCCGGAGCCGATGGCGATGAGGGCCTGGATGGTATTGTAACCGCCGCCCGCCTGGTCCGAAGTGGGGTCGAGGAAAGTGATGATGCGGTCGATCTGGTACTGCTCGAGGAAGCGCAGGCCGAGGGGGACGGCAGCGGCGCCTATGAGGGCGAGCGCGCCCATGTGCCAGACGCGCATGCCGGCCACGAAGGCCATCACGAACCACAGGGGTAGTAGCAGCAGTGCGCCGCCCAGGTCCGGCTCGATCACGATCAGACCCATGGGGACGAGCGCGATAGCCAGCGAGATGAGCAGGTGGCGCAGGTCCCGCATGTCGTGGTCGGCCATGTACTTGCCGAGGACGAGGACGAGGAGGACCTTGGTGAATTCGGCGGGCTGAACACGGAACAGGCCGAGGTCGAAGGAACTGCGTGCGCCGCCGAAGGATGCGCCCAGCACAAGAACCAGGACGAGGGAGCCGAGCAGGCCCAGGTACACCCAGCGCGCCCAGCGCCCCCAGAGGCGATAGTCGATAGCCGCGCCAACGACGAAAGCGAACACGCCCACGCCCAGGTAGGCGACCTGGCGGGTGAAGCGGCCTTCGTAGAATGAGTTGGCCTCGACGCCGCGAATAATCAGCGCGCCGAAGACCGCCAGGGCGACCATAGCGGCCAACAGCAGCCAGTCGAAACGGCGCAGGTACTTCCATTGAACTGTCATGGCCGAATTGTAGCCGGGGGCGCACTAAAGGTGAAACGTGGGAGGCGAGGCAAGGGAGTCGTCAGCCGACGGCATGATGATTTGTGTCCTAAGGCCATGGGAACGATAATTCAACCATGTATCCCCATATGTTCCTGTCGCGCGTCTCACGGCGTGGCCTGGAGCTCCTCCTTATCACCCTCATCCTGGCCACCAGCTACCTACCCGGCATTGGCGCTGTCGAGTTCCACGGCGACGAGTCGATGACCATCTTCAGCAGCGAGAGCTACGAGCCGTTTATCCACGGTGATATCCACTCCCATGTCTGGGAAGAGCACTTCTGGACGCTGACTCAGCCGCCCCTGTCGCGCTACGTCATCGGCGTCGGCCGAACGCTCGGTGGCTACGATGCCACGGAACTCAACACTGCCTGGAACTTCTTCCGGGATGAGGCGCGCAACATCCGCGAGGGTAACATGCCGTCGCCGGGCCTGCTGTGGTGGTCGCGGCTGCCTATGGCGGTGCTGGCGATTGTGTCGGGCATCGCTGTGTTCTACCTGGTCAGTGCGGTGGTTGGACCGCTCGGCGGCTGGGTAGCCGTCCTGCTGTTCGCCGTCAGCCCCTACCTGCATACGACGTTGCGCCAGGCGCTGACCGAGTCGCCGCTGCTGGCATGCACGCTGCTGGCCTTGCTGAGTACGCTGGCCGCCGTGCCGCGCTGGAGCGTCTGGGTCGCCGAGCGGCGCGGAACGTGGCCGTGGGGCATCGCGTGGCTCGGCCTGGCCGGAGCGCTGGCGGGGTTGGCAGCGGCGGCCAAGCTGAATGGGTTGGCGCTCATTGGGGCCATGATGATACTGGTGGCCGTGGCGGTCGTCACGGAGCCGGGGACCGTGGCGTACACGCGGCGGTGGGCCGGGGCGGCGCTGGGGGCAGGGGTATTGGGGGCGGCGGGAATAGGGGCTTTTGTGGGCCTGAATCCCTTCCTCTATGTAGACACCCTGGGCCGTGTGCAGCGCATGTTCGACCACCGACTGACCCAGATGGCCGACCAGTTCGAGTCGACTCAGTATCGCATCCCGGACATGACGGCGCGCCTCAACATCCTGCCGGGCCGTATTTTCGACAAGAATGGCTCGCTCAGCTTCTACGGGTCAGGCTGGGTGAGTGGTGCGCTGACAGTTGTGGGGGTGATCGTCCTGGTGACCCTGGCGTGGCGCTGGCTGTGCGGGCGACGCGCGCCGGTGGCGGCGGCGAGCCTGCTGGCCCTTGGGGGCGCGATGGCCCTTCCCGCCCTCTCGACAATTCTCGACTGGGACCGCTACTATCTATTCCCCGTGGTGTTCAGCCTGGTATGCATCGGCATTGCCGTGGGCAGCACCGCGCGCTGGGTGGCGGGAAGAAGGCTCCCCCTCGAGCGCGCTGAGATCGGGAAAGCGTGATGCGTGAGGCGTGAACAACGTCGAGAGTTCTCACGCCTCACACCTCACGCATCACGCATCACGTCTTAGCCCCCCAGGAGCGGGCGCAGGCGATCGGCGAGGCGACGGGCGCGGCGCTCCTCGGCCTCGGCGTACCAGCGCTGCTCGTCCTCGGACTCGGGCACGACCTCCGGCACCTCGGCCGACTGGCCCTGCTTGTCCACGGCGACATACACCAGGTAGGCCGTGGCCGTGTGGCTCATCTCCCCTGTCAGCGGATGCTCGCCCATCACCCGCACCCCTACCTCCATCGAGGTACGGCCGGCGTAGTTGACGTTGGCCTGCAAGTGGATGAACTGGCCGACGCGAATCGGCGCGCGAAAGTCGAGGCGGTCGATGGAGGCGGTCACGACGGCGTGGCGGGCGTGGCGTACCGCCGACATGGCTCCCGCGATGTCGATGAGGGACATGACGCGCCCGCCGAAGATGTTGCCGTGGGTGTTGGCGTCGTTGGGCATGACGATCTCCATCATGGAGATTTGCGACTCGCGCATGGGCTTGCTGGGACGGATGTGGGTCATGGGGGTCAACTCCTCGCGGGATCGCAGTGGCTGGCTGAAACGTGATGCGTGATGCGTGGGAACTACCGTCGTGCTCACGCATCACGCATCACGTACCACGCTGGCGCTAGTCGAGGCTGTTTGCTGTAATCACGCCCTTGTACCAGTGCGCGCTGGCCTTGGCGATGCGCTGCTGGGTGGCGTAGTCGACGTAGACGGCGCCGAAGCGTTTGCTGTAGCCCCAGGCCCACTCGAAGTTGTCCATGAGCGACCACAGGAAGTAGCCGCGCACGGGCACGCCCAGGCGCATGGCGTCGGCGGTAGCCCGCAGGTGGCCGTCGATGTAGGCGATGCGGCCGGGGTCATCGACGCGCCCGCTGACTACGGTGTCGGGGGTGGCGATGCCGTTCTCGGTAATGTAGATGGCGCGCGGACCGTAGGCCAGGTGAACGCGCAGCAGCACGTCGCGCAGGCCGGTGGGGTCGATGGGCCAGCCCATCTCGGTGAGTTGGAAGCCGCGCGCCTGGTAGTCCTGCGGTGTCAGCTCGCTGGTCTTGAACAGGCCCTGCGCGCTGTCACTGGCGCGCACATAAGTGGGGTTGTAGTAGTTGATGCCCAGGAAGTCGGTGGGCACGCCCGCCGCCTGGAGATCGCCCGGCTCCATCGTCGGCGCGAGGGGGCCGATGAGGTCGAGGATGTCGTTGGGATAGCCACGGCCAAACACCGGGTCGAGGAACCAGCGGTTGAGGTAGCCATCGTGGCGGCGGGCCGCCGCCGCGTCAGCTTCGCTATCGCTCTCGGGGCGGCTGGCGAACAGGTTGAGGGTAATGCCAACCTGGGCGCCGGGCGCGGCGGCGCGGATAACGGGCACGGCCAGGCCGTGGGACGTCAGCACGTGGTGGGCGACCTGGAAGGCGAGGGCAGCGTCGGTCGCGCCGGGGGCGTGGTGGCCGAGCATGTGGCTCAGGAAGGAGATGCACCACGGCTCGTTGTGGGTGATCCAGTCGTGGACCCGGTCGCCGAGGCGACGGGCGACGATGTCGGCGTAGTGGACGAAGGCATCCATCGTGGCGCGATTGGCCCAGCCGCCCGCGTCCTGCAAAGTCTGCGGTAAGTCCCAATGGTAGAGGGTAGCGAAGGGGCGAATGCCGGCCGCCAGCAATCCATCGACCAGGCGATCGTAGAAGTCCAGGCCACGCGCGTTGATCGCGCCGGTGCCGTCGGGCAGGATGCGCGGCCAGGCGATGGAGAAGCGGTAGGCTTGCAGGCCCAGGCTGTGCATCAAGGCAATGTCATCGTGCCAGCGGTGGTAGTGGTCGTCGGCCACGTCACCCGTGTCGCCGTTATGGGTTTTGCCGGGGGTGTGGCTGAAGGTGTCCCAGATGGACGGCTTGCGGCCATCCTCGGTGACGGCGCCCTCGATCTGGTAGGAGGCGGTGGCGGTCCCCCAAAGGAAGTCGCTGGGAAACTGGGTAGTCATGGGATCCTCGGTAGATGGTGATTCAAGCGCATTTGGCACAGGTTCTCAGGCGTGACCAAGGACGAAGGACCCATTAGGAACAACCCTTGGTCCTTCGTCTTTGGTCTGCCTACAAGAGTGGCTCGATTGCTGGCTGGGGGTCGCCGGTGACGATCACGGTGGCGTCGTCGCCGAGATAGACATTGACCTCGGTGCGGACACCGACATCGGGCAGGTAGATACCCGGCTCGATGGAGAACAGGGTGCGCGGGATGAGGCGGCGCTGGTCCTGGGTCTCCAGGTTGTCGATGTTCGCGCCGTTGCCGTGGGTATCCTCGCCAATGCTGTGGCCGGTGCGATGGACAAAGTAGTCGCCATAGCCGGCCGCCGTAATGACGCCGCGCGCCGCGTCATCCACCTCGTAGCCGTGGAGGGCCTGGCCTGCCGTGACTCGCTGGCGGACGAGGGCAATGGCCGTGTCGCGGGCCTCGGCGGCGACGGCGAAGATGCGCGCCGCCAGCTTGGGGACCTGCTCGCCCGCGTAGAACACCCAGGTGTAATCGGCCATGACCGCGCCCGGCTGGTTGACCTTGGCCCAGTAGTCGATGAGGATTACGTCGCCGCGACGAATGGGCGTGTCGTGGCTGGCCGACGGCTCGTAGTGGGGGTCGCTGGCGTGACCGTTGACGGCGACAATCGCGCCGTGGTCGGCGACGAGGCCGTGACGGGTCAGGAAGTGGGCCAGCCAGGCCTGCACGCCCGCCTCCGTGAGCGGCGTATCGGCGCGCAGGGCGTCGGCCATGTGCTGGGCCACCTCGCGCCGGGCGGTGAGCAGGTGGGCCGCCGCCGCCTGGTGGCTGGCCCACTGCTCCGGCGATAGCCGCGCCTCGAACATCTGCACCAGGTCGGCGGAGCTAGCCACGTCAACGCCCAGGGCGCGAATCATCTCCACCGTGCCGGCATCGACGCGGGCTACGACAGGGATGGCTGCGGCCGGCGAATATTCCATCGCCACGCGCCCGCCGGGCGGTAGCATCTCGGCCAGGATACCATGGAGGGCGCGCCAGGAGCGGAAGATCGCTTTGCGCCCCGGCAGGCTGTCGAGGCGTCCCGACTCCAGGGCGGACACGATGCGGGTCGGCTCACCGTCGCGGGGAATCCAGTACAGCCAGCGGCGGGTGATGTGACCCTCGCTGGACAGGCCGAGGATACGATAGGCCAGCGGGTTGGAGCGGCGGAAGTCGTAGAGCAGCCAGCCGTCGAGGCCCTCGCCCCGCAAGGCATCCTGGATGGCGGCGATACGATCAGTAGTCATGCGCTCTCCTTGCGTGGGTGGCCTCTGGCCCGACCAACAACCAGGGGCCAATTTCCGATTGGCGACGGGCATGCGCGCCAGGCGCAAGGCCGCCACCGCGACGGGATGGCGATGTCCACCCCCTCGACGCCGACTGTCATGCGACTACCGCATGTTGTGCTGGGGTCATTATACCCCACAACGCGAAACGTGATGCCGTTGAGCGTTCTCACGTTTCGCGTCGCCACGTATCGCTTGACAACGCCCCCGCTTCTGGCTACAATACCGCCACGTAAGACCCTCGTGCCGAGGCCGTCTTACAGGTACATGCGGGTGTGGCTCAGTGGTAGAGCGTCTCCTTGCCAAGGAGAAGGTCGTGGGTTCAAATCCCATCACCCGCTCTTTTCCGGGTTGAACGTTGAGGGTGTAGAGCTTCGCGGCGTTCGGATCTGCAACGTTCAACCTTCCCAGCTTCAAGTGGAAAAGTGGCGACGTAGCCAAGTGGTAAGGCAAGGCTCTGCAAAAGCCTCATACGCCGGTTCGAATCCGGCCGTCGCCTCTAGGGGCTGGTAGCCACGGCTGCCAGCCCTTCTGCGTTGAGGAGGAGGCTAGAGATTAGGGATTGGAGATTACCGAACCCCTCAATCTCCAATCTCTCATCCCCAATCTCTTCTCATCGCCGGTGTAGCCCAATGGCAGAGGCAGGGAACTTAAAATTCCTCAAGGTGTGGGTTCGAATCCCACCACCGGCACTCCTAACACACTCCAGATGTGGCTTTTGGTCCATTCCCCCCATAACCGTAGGCCAGGTTGGGACGTCATTAACATTAGAGAGAGTTAACACGGCATCAGTCCCACGCTCGAGTCTCAACGGTCCGCGCCGCACCGACCGAGACGCCTGTGAATTGGAGACCCGCCCGCTCGGCGCAGGGCGAAGAGTCACGCGAGACAGTCAGGGGGGCTTATGCGCCCGCGAATCTATCCCTATCGGGCTTTCGTTGTTGCGCTCATGCTGTTGGCCCTGGCCCTGGCTCTCGCCGTGGCCGGCGCGGCAGCCCAGGGCGATATTCCTCTCACCCCCGTCGAAGATATGGGCCGCGTGCCTGGCGGCGACGCATCTCCGGATGGCATCGCCAGCGCGCAGGCTGCCCGCATCGACTTCACCCAATGCGCCAATGACTCCGGCGATACCGACACCGTCCAGCCATGCGCCTGGATCAACAGCATCGTCCAGCCCAACAATTCGGTCTACCGGGAAGGTGACGCCATCCCGCAGCGCCTCTTCCAAGAGATTACCGAGACGGGGCAGCACAGTCTCACCTTCGAGTATGATTTCACGCGCAGCGGCGTCTATGCCTACGACTTCCTGACTGGCCCCCAGGCCGGCCCACAGACCACGGAGGGCCTGCTCAACCCATGCGCGAATCGCCCCAACTGGCTGTCGTCCGGCCTGTGCACTCAGTTGTGGACCACGGACCGCCAGCAACTCACTATACCCTCGGACTCCTACGATAGCGTGGCGGCCCAGGAGACGGCGGGCCGCAAGCTCATGTTTAGCTGCAAAGGTTGCATCGGCGCTCCCAGCGTGACGATCATTGGTCACACGCCCGCCACCGATCCACCCGCTGCCAATTCCACCGTTCGCGTTCTTATCACGTTCCAGGCCTTCGCCAGCGCCTACGCTCCCGCCACCATCGGCGTATGGGTCGGCGGGCACCTGGCGCGTGGCAGCGGCGGCTGGGGGCAGGATATCGGCGCGGGCAGCATCGGCGGCGGCGGCCACTTCGTCTACAGCGCGTTCGACGGTAGCGCTGTCGGCCAGCGCGACAACCCCTTTATGATTATGCCCGTGCGGACGCCGACGCCAACGGCCACCAAGACGCCCACCAACACCCCGACGGCGAGCAATACGCCCACGCCGTCGAACACCCCGACCGACACGGCGACGCCCACCAATACCCCCACGCCGTCAAACACCCCGACGGCGAGCAATACGCCCACGCCGTCGAACACGCCGACCGATACGGCGACGCCCACCAATACCCCGACGCCCACCAATACCCCCACGCCCACCAATACCCCCACGCCCTGTCACCCCACGCCCACCAATACCCCCACGCCCACCAATACGGCCACCAGCACACCAACCAGCACGCCCGACGGCCACGGCGATGTGCGACCCGCACCAGCACGCCCACGGACAACTGCGCCCCACGCGCACGCCCACCCCGACGCGCACGCCCACCGCCACGCCTACCAACACCGCCACGCCTACCAACACACCGCCACGCCTACCAATACCGCCACGTCTGGGACGCCCGATCCACCCACACCGCGACGAATACGGCCACGACGTCCAAGACCGCGACACCTGCAACACGCCGCAATATACTCTGACACCCACCAACACCGCGATCAGTACCGCCACACGCACCCCGACGCGCACGCCTACGCCTACCGCGACGGCAACCCGCACGCCCACGGCGACGCGCACCCCTACTCCCACCCCGACGCCGTACTGCGATCCTGAGCCGGTGACGGGAGCGAACTACTATCAGCTACCCGTCCTGGGCTACGTCGGCAACTCCACCACCAACGTCGAGTACGTCATCGAGGCCCAGAACGTCGGCGCTACCTGGACCAAGATCGCCCTCCTCCTGTTCGCCGAGGCCCAGCCCTACTGCGAACCCCAGGCCCAGGCCCCCTTCAAGCTCGAATGCTCTGGCCTCCTCAAGCCAGGCTCCAGTTGGACCTGGGCAAGCTCCAGTCTCTCCAGGGCGGCCAAGAGCGCCATCGCCTTCTCCTTCGACCCCACGGTCGTCGATTGCTACGACATCAACGCTAACCTCAAGAAGCCCTGGCCCAAGAAGTGGGACTCCTACACCAACGGCGGTCAGGTCGTCGGTGGCTTCCCCTTCACCTGGAACCCCTACCACGGCCAGCCCATCGCCGTCGAGGTCGTCCGCCGCGCCCCGGCCCCAGGCAACGCCGCCCTCGTCGTCAGTAGCGCCTACTCGGGCGTCAGCGCCCGCCAGGACGGTCGCTACGACCCGGCCTTCGGTGGCTACGCCTTCTACGCCCCGGTCGTCTACTCGGGCTTCGGCGGCATGAACTCCACCCTGTACCTCCAGAACTCAGGCGACGAGTGCACCAGCCTCGAACTGTGGTTCAAGGCTCAGGACGACTGCCTGCGGGCCCAGGTGTGCGAGGTCATGGCCCTGGCCCCAGGCTACACCGCCCAACTCAACGCCGCCACGTGTGTCCCGCCGGGCTTCGTCGGCTCGGTGTGGGTCCGCGCCACCCAGCCCCTGGGCATCGTGGTCGACCAGATCGGGTCCAGCACGCTGATGAGCTACAGCGGCGTGCCGGCCAGCCTCAACTACGGCCGCTACAGCGACTACCTGGGCGGCGGGTCGCAGGTGGCCTACGGGCCGCTGCTGTACCGCGAGTACAACGGCTGGGACACGCGGGTGTACGTGCAGAACCTGAGCGGGGTGTACGCGGCCAAGGTGAAGGTGTACTTCGTGGACCACCGGGGCGGCATCGTCACCACGCTGGTGGATTGGGTGTGCCCACGCGGCGAGCAGACCTTCTACCTGCCCCTGGTCAACAACCTGCCCGGCCAGTACGTGGGGGCCATCCGCGTCGAGAGCCAGACCTGGATCACCCCCGGCGAAAACCCTGTCGGGGCTGTCCCCATCGCGGCGGTGGCGGAGCTGATACAGTACAGTAACGCAGCGCGGGCCACGCCGCTGCAAGCGGTGGCCTACAACCTGCTGCGCCAGGAGGACGGCTACATCTGGCAGACGGGCGACGGCTTCGGCGGCTTGCGGAGCGGGGCGGCGGTCATCGCCATCCCCAGCCTGCTGCAGAAGGGCAACAGCCTGGGCATCCAGACGGAGCTAGCCATCCAGAACCTGGTACCCAAGCCGGGCTTCACCGACTTCGCGCTGTTCGTCTACGACCAGAACGGGCTACTGGACTACGTGTGCGAGAAGCTCAACGAGAAGCAGGTGGAGTACATCGACCTGGCGCGCTGGGGCTGGATCAACCCTGGCTTCAAGGGCAGCGCGGTGATCAGCGCGACGTTCTGGAATCACAGCGTCTTTGCCGGCAATGGCAACTTCCTGCGCAATGTCGTCGGCCTCGGCGCGGTCAAGGTCGAGCGTTACGTAGCGACGGGCGGCATGGGCCAGTTAGCCGGGGACGTCGCCTCGGCCAGCGAGGGCTTCCCCGTGCCAGGCGCGCTGAGCGGCTGCTTCGGCTTCTCCGGCTTCCCGCCGGTGTGCCCGGGTCAGCCGTAGGACGACGACCGACCACCAATCTCTAATCTAACTCTAGCCTCAGACGGCCTTTGGGCGGGTCTGGGGCTTTGACTTTCGCCCGTCACGCCGCTACAATGATGGGGAATGCGCTTATGTTGCCTTTCCATCAAGAGAAGCGAAATCGCCTCTGAGCGTGTGTCGTCGCGTAACCCTAGTTCGATGGAGGAGTGATGTCGAGTAACGTTCCGCCTGGCAGCGGCCAGCCCCCGTACGTTCCACCCAGCGGCGGCGATGTTCAGCCGCCCTACACCCCAGCGGGCAGCCAGACCCCCTACACGCCGCCCAGTGGCCAGCCCCCCTATGTGCCGCCCAGTGGTGGGCAGCCGCCATTCCCGCCGGCCAGTAGCGGTCAGCCCACACCGCCACCCGCCCCCAAGCGTAACAATACCCTGCTTATCGTCGGGATCGTGCTGGCCGTGTGCCTCCTGCTCACCCTATGCCTGTCCACGATGGGCATTGGCGCGTTCCTGTTCACTCGCGGCGGCGACACCGGCCTGGGCAACCCGCTTCAGCCCAGCGCGCCCGTGGCCCAGCCGACGACGCGCCCTGGCCAGCCCACCGCCCGCCCCAGCCAGGGTCAGCCGGCGCAACCCGCCCCCACCGCCCGCCCCGGCCAGGGCCAGCAGGGTCAGCCGGCGCAACCCGCCGCCCCCGCCGCCCCCGACACGCTGCGGCTACCCGGCGGTGACCCGCCCACCCTGGACCCGGCGCTAACTCAGGACGCCACCTCGGCCGGCTACATCGTCGAGATGTTTAGCGGTCTGGTCACCATCGGCCAGGACCTGAAGATTGCGCCTGACCTCGCCAAGGAGTGGAAGGTTTCGCCCGACGGCAAGACCTACACCTTCACCCTGCGCGACGACGCCAAGTTCCACGACGGCAAGCCCGTTACCGCCAGGGACTTCAAGTACAGCATCGAGCGCGCCTGTGACCGCAAGACCGGCTCCGTCGTCGCCGACACCTACCTGGGCGACATCATCGGCTGCCGCGACAAGCTTACCGGCAAAGCCCAGGAAGTCAGCGGCGTCAAGGTCGTGGACGATAAGACGCTGGCGCTCACCATCGACGCGCCCCGCCAGTATTTCCTCGCCAAGCTCACCTACCCGACGGCCTTCGTGGTCGATGAGAAGAACGTGACCGGCGGTGGCCGCAACTGGACCGCCAAGCCCAACGGCACCGGCCCCTTCAAGCTCAAGCAGTACACCCCCGGCCAGAGCCTCGTGCTGGAGCGCAACGACAACTACTATGGCAACCCTAAGCCCAGCCTGAAGGAAATCGACTACATGCTGGCGGGCGGTTCCGGCATGATCATGTACGAGAACGGCGAGATGGACATCATGGGCGTCGGGCCCAACGATATCGAGCGCGTCATGGACCCCAGCAACGCCCTCAATAAGGAGTTGCAGGTTAGCGAGGACCTTTCGACCTCGTATGTTGCCTTCAATGTCGAGAAGCCGCCCTTTGATGACCCCAAGGTGCGCCAGGCCTTCGGCCTCGCCCTGGACCGCCAGAAGCTGAACGATGTGGTGCTGCGCAACACGGCTATGCTTGCCAATGGCATCGTGCCGCCGTCGATGCCCGGCTACAAGAACCCCAACGCCAAGGCGCCTGGCTTCGACCCGGAGAAGGCCAAGCAACTGCTGAAGGAGTCCAAGTACGCGGGTAACCTGCCCGACGTG
>JAHCIE010000149.1 GCA_026129385.1 Anaerolineae bacterium | reverse complement strand
CCCCACCAGCAGGGCTATCCCCACCACCATCAGCGCGGCCCGCCGCAGGACCAGCCCGCGCGCGTCTGCGCCTGCCTGGGCGAGGAGCAGCAGCGCCAGCAGCCCCACTCCCAGGCCGGCCGTAATGAAGTGCCAGCCGCCGTGGAGCATGGTGAGGAGCAGGACGGCGCCGGGGCCGGCGGCCCACCAGCGGGAGCGGCGCGGGTCGAGGGCATAGAGGGTCATCAGCAGGGCCAGGGGAACCAGCCCCAGGAAGGTCTTGTCCATGTGCTGCAACAGCCCGCCGATGACCATGGGCACAGTCATCAGGACGATACCGGTGAAGATGGACACGCCGCGCCCGAAGCCTACTCCCCGACCGAGGAGATACATGCAGAAGCCGGTCAGCGCCAGCCCCAGGATGAGGACGATGTTGTAGGTCGCCGTGGGGCCTAGCCACCAGAAGGGTGCGGCGAGGATGCCCAACAAGGGCCCCGGACTGTGGGTCAGGAGCGAGACGCCAACAGGGTAGTACAGGTCGTTGGCGTAGAGCAGCGGCTCGCGGCCAATCAGGGCCTGTCCGGCGTGCCACAGCGTCCAGATGTTGAGGCGAGCGTCCTCGCCGCCGTCGCTGGTGATGGCGGTGGTGAGATGGGCCACGGTCGGCCACGACAGGAGGGCGGCCAGAGCGATGAAGGCGAGCAGGGGTAGACCGTAGTCACGGGCCAGCTGCGCGGAGCGCGAGTTGCGCGGGGGGAGGGCAATAGTCATGGGGTGAATGACAAACGTAGGTAAGTAAACGGCAAAGGGTCGCTAACGTGACGCCGCGCCAATCATAGGCAGCTTCGGAGGTCAGGTCAACAATGGCAATGCGGTGGGGAAGGATGGCGGCGGCTCGTGGCAGGTTGACGGCAGCAGGCTCAAGGCATAGAATCAGTAGCCAGTGCGAGGGCACGTAACCTGTCGCCGCTGCCTTGCAAGGAGATGGCCTTGAGTCTTCAGCCTACAACCGGCTACCCCTACGCCCTTATGCCCCCTACCCTGAAGGTGCGTTCCACCGCCGTCACGGTGATCGCGCTGCTGACCATGTTGGGCGGCATCCTGTCTTTGGTCGTCGCCGTCATTGGCCTGTCTCTCGGCGGGATGGCGGCCCTGGCCGGCTTCATCAACGGCGCAGCCGGGGGCCTGGCGGTGGCGGCCATGCTCATCCTGCTCACCTACGCCCTCGGCTCGGTTGCGGTTGGCGTTGGCCTCTGGCAGCTCAAGGAATGGGCCTGGCCGTGGACGATCGTCTACGAGGCGCTGTCCCTGAACATCCTGATCATCCTGATCCTCGTCGGCTCACCGAATTGGATCAGCGCCCTCATTGGCGTTGCGGTGTCGGTTGCCGTCATCTACGTCCTGTACCGGCCGTCCGTCCAGGCTCAGTTCAACCGGCCGTGACAATCGCGCCCAGGAAGGCCAGGTAGACGGCCAGCGCAGCCAGGGCGATCACGTTGGCCGGGCCTTCTGCACCCATTCCCCGCACGAAGAACGACGCCGCCAGTAATAGCCATACGGCGGCGTGGCTCCAGCGCAGCAGCAGGAAGCGCAGCCCGGTCGCTCCTGCCGCGCGGTCGGCGGGCCACACCACCACCCACACGGCGGCCAGCGCCAGCGCGGCCACACCCCACACCGCCCACGGTAGCCCCAAGAAACCGGGATTCATGGCATTCCCCCCTTTTTGCCCCGTTTACTACATCCCTCTAGCGGCGGCCTCGTGTTGTCTGTTTTCCAGCCCATCCCGACACACTGGGTATCCGCCGCTACAGGGTCCCCTTCGTGCTGGGGACAGCACCCGCGCGTCGGGGGTCGGGGGCAACGGCGTCGCGGAGCGCATGGGCAAACGCCTTGAAGGCGGCCTCGGCGATGTGGTGATTGTTCGCGCCCGCCAGGAGCTTCAGGTGCAGCGTGAGGCGGGCGTTGGCGGCGACGGCGTGGAAAAACTCCTGCACCAGCTCGGTATCGAAGGTTCCGATCTTGGCCGTGCTGAAGGGCACGTTGAACACCAGCATCCCCCGCCCTGAGATGTCAATGGCTGCCAGGGCCAGCGCCTCGTCCATGGGGATCAGGGCGTGGCCGTAACGGCGGATGCCCTTGCGGTCGCCCAGCGCGCGAGCCAACGCCTGGCCCAGGGTGATGCCCACATCCTCGGTCACGTGGTGGTCGTCTACGTGCGTGTCACCGCTGGCGCGAATGGTCAGGTCAACCAGGCTGTGGTGGGCGAGCAGGGTCAACATGTGGTCGAAGAAGCCCACGCCGGTTGCGATGTCTGCGACGCCCGCGCCATCCAGAGCGATGCGCACCGTCACCGCTGTTTCGCCCGTCACGCGCTCCAGGGCAGCGGTACGCCCCTCGGGCGCGCTCACGCGCCCTCCGCCAGCCGCGCCCGTACTTCCTGGGCGATGGTTCGGGCCTGCTGCGCCAGTTCAGCGCGGCTCTGCTCGGTCGCTTCCGTAGCGACGTGCTCTAGCGCGTCGGCCAGGGCGGGCGTGACATACGAGGCCTCCGCTGCCAGCACCTCGGCGCGCTGCGCGGGTTCCGCCAGGCGGAGCAGGCGGTTGACCAACTGAAGCTCCGTCGGTAGCTCCAGTTCCAGGCGGGCGAGGATGTAGGCATATAGCCCCTCCAGCATTTGGGCCACGTCGTTTCGTCCGTCCTCGTACGCCTGCTGGATATTGGCGGATAGCACCAGCAGGAAAGCGTCGTTGATCTCGCTCAGGTGCTGCTGGATAGCGGCCGGAGGGTCGTCGCTACTGAGAATGGTTTGCAGCAGGGTTGCGCCCTGGCGTAGGCTGGCCTGCATCTCCCGGTCTACGGTGTCGGCGGCGGCCAGGATGTCGTCGCGCAGCTTGCCCAGACGGGCGGCCTTGTCGGCGTCGCCGGCCGCCGCGGTCGCCTCCATCTGGTTCGTCAGGGTCTGGAAGAAGACGTAGTCGAAGCGCGGGCGGTTGACAGCCACCAGGGTCAGGAGGGCCTGGGGGTCGGTGTCGAGTAGCTGCTGAATGACCGCCTCGTCGGATACCTCACCCGTTAGCGGCTCCGGTAGCGGCTGCGAAGGCCCGCCGGTGAGGGCAATCAGGCGGTCGCGAAGCACGGCCAGCCGGGCCGCCTCATCCGGTGCGCCTATTTCCTGGGCATTCTCCATGAGGCCAGCGATCATCAGGTAGAATTCGTAGTCGATACTATCCTTGTCGGCCTCAACCAGGCGAGCCAGCGTCGCCTCGTCGTCAACGTTGTCGAGTAACTCGCCGAGGAGCCGGGCGCGGTTGGCCTGGGCCTCCAGCATCTCGCGAGTCACGCCATCGGCCTCCAGGATCGTCTCCAGGAGGCCCTGTTGGCTGAGGACCACCTTGGGGTTGAGGATGTAGAAGCGGCGTTCCTCAGCTGGCAGCGACTCGGTCAGGGCGTTTGCCATGCTGCCGATGAGGTGATCCTGGTCCGCCTGGGGCAGTCCCATCTCCAGGGGCATGAAGGCTACAGCGAGTTCCTTCGCGGGGTCGTAGTAGAACAGGGGCGAGCTGACTCGCAGCCGAGCGCCACACGCCGGACAGGTAGCGACGTTGAGCCGCCCGACGAGCAGATCGTCCTTGAGGCCCGGGGCCTCCTTGACGTTGATGATCGATTGGACGGGCGCCTCAAAGGGCGTCTGGCAGCGCGGGCAGCGCACGGGTACGGGTTGCGGTGGAATCATGGAAACCTCTTATCAGAGTCCAGACAGGATTTACAGGATGGATAGGATGGAAGGGAACGCTTAATCATGCTCATCCTACAAATCCTGTCCAATTTCTGACAGGGCCAGGGCGGCCACGGAGGGCGACCTCTACCCTGGATGTCGGGTGAAGTGGGACAGACTTTCGAGCAGAGCGTCATTCTCGGCGGCGGTGCCGACGCTCAGGCGCAGATGGTCGGACAGGCCGGGATAGTGACTCACGTCACGGACCAGGATGCCATCACTCAGGAGACGCTGGAATGCCCGGTCCGAGCCTTGCGCGACGTGAACCAGGACGAAGTTGGCCGCCGACGGGTAGACGGTGAGACCGGGCAGGCGCGGCAACTCAATCAGCAGGCGGTCGCGCTGCTGGATGGCGGTGTCGATGGTGGGCGCGAACAGCTCGGGATGGTCCAGGGAGACCAGAGTGACAGCCTCGGACAGGATGTTGAGGGCGTAGGGCAGCTTGACCTTGCCAATCTCGGCGGCCATCTCTGGCCGGGCGATGCAGTAGCCGACGCGCACGCCCGCCATCGCCAGGGCCTTGGAGAAGGTGCGGAAGATGACCACGTTGTCGTAGTCGCGCACGAGATGGCACAGGTCCTGGCGGTTGAACTCGCGATAGGCTTCGTCCAGCAGGACAAGGCCGGGTGTAGCCTCGATGACGCGGCGAATGTCAGCCTCGGCATAGGCCGTACCCGTCGGGTTGTTGGGGCTACACATCACGATGGCGCGGGCGTCGTGGCGCTGGGCCAGGTCGATGACCTCGTCCACCGGGAAGGCGAAGTTGGTCTCGGCGCGCATGAGGGGCGTGTGGGCCATCGCGCCCATGACCACAGATTGCAGGCGGTAGAGAGTGAAGGTTGGTAACGGCACGATGATATGGTCGCCGCGACCAACAACGGTGAGCAGGGTCATCTGCAACAGCTCGTTAGAGCCGTTGCCGACCAGTACCCAGTCCTCGGGCACGTCGGCGTGGGCAGCCAGGCGCTGAGTGATCTCGCGCAGGTGGAAGTCGGGGTAGCGCGCCCAGTCGCGGCCAGCGACGCGCTGCCAAATTTCTTCCTTTAGCGCGTGGGGAAAGCCCTCGGCGTTCTCGTTCTGGTTGAGCTTGATGGGCGTGTCGCGCGGCTCCAGGTGGTAGGCGCTGACGGCGCGCACCTCGGGCTTGGCGAAGCGACCGGGGTTAGTGGTCATCGGCATCTTCCTTGCGCTCGACGTGCCGCCGCTCGCGCAGGCGTGGCATCTCCAATTCGGTCAGGGCGGCCTCCATGCGCGGCAGCCTGGGGGCCTCGGTGGGGAGGCCGGTCCCCTCGGCCAGGGCTATCGCTCGCCCTCGCAGCGCCTCAACGTTCTGCAACTCATTCAGCCACTCGGCGGGGAAGGCGCGCATCCCATGCAGCGCGCCGACCAGCGCGCCGACCAGCGCGCCGATACCGGCCGCGTCGCCGCCGACGTTGACAGCGTCGATGACGGCCTGGCGCGGGTGCGCGGCCGAGCGGGCGAGGATGAGCAGGGCGGTCGGGACGGAGGCCGCGACGAACGCGGAGTTGGCGCGCACCTTGCCGTCGCCCAGGGGGCGGGCGGCGCGGGTGATGCTATCGAGAGTGGCGGGCAGGGTGCTGCCGAGCCAGCCGTCGGCGCGCTTGAGGATGGTGGTCAGGTCGTGGGCGGCGTCGCGGGGCAGGCGCGAGTCGGCGGGCCAGAAGCTGCGGGCGATGTAGGCCTCGGCGTCGGCAGTGAACTCGGTGACCGCGCGCAGGAAACCGCGCGGGTCAAAGCTGCCGGCCGATGGGAGGTTGACCAGATGGACCAGGGCGTAGCCGACGGCCATCGCCCCGGCCACGGCGCGGGGGTCGCGGTGGGTCGGCAGGGCCGAGTGAACCACGTCGTCGCGAAACAGCACCACGCGGTGGTCGCGGCTCCACAGGGCCAGCGGGGCGACGCGCACGGCCGGGTCGTTGGCGGCGCTCAGGGAGCCGGCCTTGTCCCACGGCACGCCGGCTGCCAGGCGGTCCACGGCCTCGCGGAAGCCGCGGCTGGCGTCACGGTATGCGCCGTAGATGGGCCACTTCTGGTGCAGCTGCTTGCTGAGCTGGACGAGGCGCGCGGCCAGGCCGAGGGGGTCGAAGCTGCCCTCTTCGAGGAGGGTGTCTTGAATCGCCAACGCCTGCTGGGTGCGGGCGGTGTACAGGCCGGGCAGGCGGTCAAGGTCGGGGTAGCGGTCGACGATGCCGAGGCGCTCGACGATGCGGTCGGGCGGCCAGCCGACGATGGGCGCGCCGAGGGCGTCGCCGATGGCCAGGCCAAGCATGGCGGCGACGACGCGGTCGGTCTCCGGCGTGAGGGGCGATGCGGCGGTGGTGGGGGTGTCCATGGCGCTACTCCACCCCTTCGAGCCGTCGCCGCAGGGCATTGGCGTGGGCGGCCAGCCCCTCGGCCTCGGCGATGCGGATCGCGTCGGGGGCCAGGCGGTTGTGGGCAGGCAGGGTCGCGCCAAAGACCGAGATGACCTTGAGGAAGTCGCGGACGTGGATGGGCGACGTGAAGCGGGCGGTGCGGCCGGTAGGCATGATGTGGCTGGGGCCGACGATGTAGTCACCCAGCGCCTCGGAGGAGCCTTCGCCAACGAAGATGCCCCCCGCGTGGCGCACCTGGCCCACCAGGGACCACGGGTCGCGGGTGAGCAGGCACAAGTGCTCGGGCGCGTACTCATTGGCGAGGTCCAGCGCCTCGGCCAGGCTGCCCACCAGGACGATGCCGCCGTTGGCCGCCAGGGACGCCTCGATGCCGGGGCGGGTGGGGAGCGTCATCAGTTGGGCGGCGACCTCGCGCTGGACGGCCTCGGCCAGGGCGGCCGACGGGGTGAGCAGGATGGATGTGCCCATGACGTGTTCCGATTGGGCGAGGAGGTCGGCGGCGACCCAGGCAGGATTCGCGCTGTCGTCGGCGATGAGCAGCGTCTCGGTCGGGCCAGGCAGAGAGGCGATGCCGACGACGCCGTAGACGGCCTTCTGGGCGAGAATGACGAAGGGATTGCCAGGGCCGACAATCTTGTCGACGCGGGGCATCGTCTCCGTCCCGAAAGCCAGCGCGCCGATGCCCTGCGCGCCGCCGACCTTGTAGACCGCGCTCGCGCCCACCAGCCGCGCCGCGACCAGGGTCGTCGCGTCGGCGTGGCCCGCCTTGTTGGGGGGCGTGGCGACGATGATGTCCTCGACACCGGCCACCCGCGCCGGAATGGCGGCCATGAGCAGCGACGACGGCAGGGGCGCGCCGCCGGCCGGCACGTACAGGCCGACGCGGTCCAGGGGACGCACTATCTGGCCCAGCGCCTCGTCGGGCCGCCAGTCCATCCAGGAGCCGCGCGGCTCCCGCTCGTGGAAGGCGGTGATGCGGTCTACGGCGTGGCGCAGGGCATCGCGCAATGCAGCGGGAGAGGTATCCCAGGCGGCGTCCATCTCGGCATCGCTGACTCGGAAATCGTCCAGGTCCACGCCGTCGATGCGCCGGGTGTAGTCGCGGACGGCGCGGTCGCCGTGCTGGCGGACGTCGGCCAGGATACGGTCAACGACCTGGACGGGGGTGAGGTCCGCGCCCCAGATGCGGCGGATGCCCTCGGCCATGCCGGGCGTGACGTGGAGGCTATCCACCGGCTGGCGGCGCAAGAGAGTATCGCGGGCGACGGCGGCGGGTACGATGCGGATGGCTACAGCTTCATCAAGCATTATCAACCTCTATAGAGGACCGAGGATGAAGGACGAATGGATACAGTCCGAGTCTCACCCCCGGCGAGGCCCTGGGCTGAAGCCGCAGGGCTAGGTGGGCCAAGCCCCGCTGGGGCTATGGATGCGCTGCCCAGCCCGTAGGGCTTTGCTCGTTCAGCGCCGAGGTTTAGCTCGGCGCGGGGCTTTGCTCGTTCAGCGCCGAGGTTCAGTTCGGCGCGGGGCTGGCAATAGCGCGTCTCACCCCCGGCGACGC
>JAHCIE010000148.1 GCA_026129385.1 Anaerolineae bacterium | reverse complement strand
TCCGCGAACTGCTACGGAACGAACTGGCCGCTCAATGGGACAGCGAGAGTATCGCCGACCTCCACCGTCAGGCCTCCGACTGGTACGCCGAGCATGGCTTCATCGGCGACGCCGTGCGGCACGCCCTGGCCGCCGGTGATACCTGCCGCGCGGCCGACATCGTACAAGCTCAAACCCACGCACGACTCAACCGTGAAGAGGGGCGGGGGCTAGATCGCTGGCTGGCTCTATTGCCCGAGGACCTGATTCGTCAGCGCCCAGCCCTCCTGCTGGCTCAGGCCTGGGTGGCTGCCATCCAGTTTGACCGACACTCGGTCTCGACGCTGCTGACCGTGGTCGAGGCGATGGTGGCCGACGCCCACCTGCCCTTGACGGAAGAGGAACGTGGAGCAGCCCGGGCTGAGCTTGCTGTCCTCAAATGCTATGTCTTGTGGTGGGGCGACGGCGTGCGGGAAGGTTGTCTGGAACTCGCTGCGGAAGCATGGGCTAATCTGCCACGGGACTACGCCTACGCGCGCGGCGTCGCGGTTTACCACATGGGCGTCGCCTTGTATGCGGCTGGCCGTGGACCCGAAGCTACGCAACTCCTGTGGCAGGTAGTCGATACCCACGACGAACCAGCCACTGTAAAGATGCGGGCCCTTCTCGCGCTGGTGGCTATCTACTGGATGGCAGGCCCGAGTCGCGAGCTGGAGCGTACGCTGCGCCTGCTGGCCAGGGCGGCGGACGATTCTCTCCCCTTGAGCAAGATGTGGGCCACCTACGGGCTGGCAAGCCTGCACTACGAACGCAACGAGCTCGACCAGGCGGTCGAGCAGTTCAAGCTAGTCACTGAGAATCCCTACCCTGGGAACTTCTTGTGCGTCCGCGACAGCCTGATCGAGCTGGCCCTGGCCTATGAGGCACAGGGGCGAACGCATGACGCCGAGACGACGGTCCGTGATCTGATGGAACGCTGCCAGACAGGCGGCCGGGTGGAAGAAGCGGCCAGCGCGTCGCTTCAGGTCCGATTGGCCCTCGCTCGCCAGGATGTAGACGAGGCGTTGCGCGGTGCAACCCAGTTGCCAGGCGACCTACCGATCTGGAAGACCGTTGAGACGGAGATTCCGGCTATCACCCGCGCCCAGGCTCTCCTGGCCGCTGGCAGAGCGGGCGAGCGGCAGCAGGCCCTCAAGCTACTGGCCGCGCTCGAGGCCGCCGCCGTGGATACCCACACACAGCGGGTGCTAGTCAGAATCCTGGCCCTGCAGGCCGTCGGCCTGACGGCCGCGCAGCGATATGGAGAGGGGCTGGCAAAGTTGGAACGCGCCGTGAGGCTGGCCGAGCCAATGGACCTCATCCGCACTTTCGTCGACGTAGGCCCCGCGCTCGCGCCCCTGTTGCAGACACTCCGGGAGTGTGACGTGACCCCCGCCTACCTGAAGCGGGTGCTGGCGGCCTTCCCCGCCGAGACACCGTTGCCCAGGGTGCGCGCCCATGATGAGGAGTTAGTCGAGCCGCTCACCAACCGCGAGATAGAGATTCTGCTCCTGCTGGCGCAGCGACTCTCCAACAAGGAGATTGCGGAGAAGTTGTTTATCTCCCCGCTGACAGTGAAACGGCACACGAGCCGCCTCATTGGCAAGCTTGGTGTCACCAATCGTCGAGAGGCCGTGCAGCGCGCACGGGCGCTCGGGCTTCTCCCACCCCACTAGCCCTCGCTAGGCTTCGCCTTGAGCGTCTTCCCCATCAGGCTGGCCGCCAGGCCGCCGATAATCGCGCCGGAGATGGCCCCGACCAGCATACACGGCGGCCCACCGGCGCTCAGCAGGCCCCCGACGAGAAGGCCGGTCCCAGCGCCGATGCGCCCTACCCCGCCTTTGCGGAACGGGGCGAGCGCCTTGTCGCTAAACCTCACCCCCACCACCGCCACACCGCCCACCACCGTCATACCGCCCGCCACCACGGCGGCCGGCTCTAGCCTTTGAGCGTCCTCGGCCTGCGCGCCCGCTCCCACCCCCTCAGCGAACATCGCCTGGTCCACCGAAGTCCCGTTGGGAGCGCCGAGGCATCTCACACTCATGACCGCGAAGCCCAGAGTGCCCAGTGTGCTCAGCACGCCTACAAAGGCGGAGTGGTCGGGGCATGTGCCTCGCACTATCGTCACCGGGCCTTCAGTCGAGGCCGTGTCCGGCGTGATGGTCATGCCGCGCATGTAGTCGGAGAAGGCGGGATCCACCACCCCGGCGACGCGGATATCATAGACCAGCGGCTGCGTGACTGACATATCAGAGCGTCGGTAGAACATGCGACGGCCTGCCTTCCAGTGCCTTAGTACGTCTGGAGAAAGGCCCCGGCAACACCGAGGATGGTAAAGATGCCCGTCCAGATACCGCCGCGCTCATCGGCAAAGGGGATGAACGAACTGGTAATCATGGCCATTAAGCCGCCGGCCGCGATGGCCGAGGCGCGCGCCCCGGTGAGAGCCGGGACGTTGGTGGCCAGGGCATAGAAGAGGGCGCACGTCACACCGCAGGCGAGCACCACGACCAGCCACATCCGAGCCACTCGCCACTTGGACCAACCCGCCTTTGCCAGATCGGCCGACGGCGCCAACGACTGTGGGATGTTAGATATGACCACCGCCGTCACGAAGGCTGGGCTAAACGCGCCGCCGACGGCCAGCTGAATACCGAAGATGATCGACTCCGGCACGCCATCGACCAGGGATCCCAACACGATACCCAACGCCCCGGCGGATTCGCCAAAACGCTTCTCGATGACTATGTCACCCGCGATGAAGATACACGCGCCAATGATCATCCAGATCACCATGTCCGTGCTGCCTAGCTTATCGGCCTGCTCGATAAGGGTGAAGCTGATAGCGCCAATCAGTGCGCCCGCGCCATAGCCGGCTAGCCAGCCAACGACGCGGGTTGGGATGTTGAACCAATAGACGATCAAACCAGCGACAACCAGCATCGACTGGACAAGGGCGCCGAAAATGAGAGCCTGGACGGCCATTTAGCACTCCTGAGGGCGATACGGGGGGTTGCCCAACGACCTCTATCCCTGTGTCTCCGCAGGGGTTTCTGGCGATGGCTTGAAGGCGCTTAGCAGGGCTTCCCGCGACGGGAACGTCTCAGTGTCATAGGCGATCAGGACACTGCCGGTGAGGGAACTGATATCCACCTGCTGGACACCGGGGATGCTGCCCAGGGCCTGCGCCGTCTCCTCCGCCAGGCGGCTATGCCCCTTGAGTGGCGTAGGGCGCAGGCGCAGGTGACCGGGAATGTCCCAGGCGACCCTGGCGTCAGTCAGCCCGGCAACCAGGCTATCGGCCGTAAGCCCCTCTTCGCTAGGAGTCCTCTCCGCTCGCGCCTCGTGCACCAGGTCTTCCCACTGCTCGATATACCACTGCACGCCACTGGCGACCTTGCCATAGGCGGCCTGTCCGGTCTTGGCGGCCGGCTGGGTGATGCTTGTAATTACCTCACTGCCTGGGGACTGCGCCTCAACAGCGCTGGCGTCGACGGCCATTTGAATCTCTCCTTGTCTGCTCTTGCTATATATCGCGTACACCATGGACCCACTCACGACGAGTGTGGTTATCACGAAACCTTGTCCTCGATAGCGGAGGCGCGGCTCAGGAGAAGCAGCGGCGGCTCGAAGGCGAGCGCCTGTCGGGCTGGCTTCACATACACGTACTTGACAGTTGGGTATGCCAGCTCGATCGCCCGTTCCAAGTAGTGGCTGACATAGTCAATGGCGGGCAAGTCCACGCCTTCGGCGAAGCGCAGGCGCATGTTGACCACGACACATTCGGGTCCCATATGCAGAGTCGCGATCTCCTCGACGTCGGCCACCTCCGGATATGACCTGACCAGGTCGCGAATCCCCTCGGTGACATGCTCATCGGCGCTGGAGCCGATCAATAGGCTCTGAATCTGCGTGGCCTGCCACAAGGCCGCCCCAACCAGGGTGACGCCGATGATCATGCCCGCCGCCCCGTCGAAGGAGGCATTCCCGGTGACGAAGAACAGGGTGATGCCCCCGAGCGCCAGGGCCTCCGCCACGATGTCGAGGGCATTCTGCAGAATCAAGATGCGCATCGAGGGGTCCTTGGTCGTGCGGAAAGCCGTCCAGAAACTCACCTCGCCCTTCGTATGGATGAATTGGAGGAGGGCCTCCCGCAACGCCCCACCGTTGATCACCATCGATATGACCAGAATGGCGCACGCTACCACGGGCCACTCGACAGGTTCGGGGTGGCGCAGTTGCTGCCAGCCATCATTGATGGCGATGATACCCCCCACCCCAAAGACGATGACCGCGATCAGCCCCCAGAAGTAGACAGCCTTGCCCTGGCCGTAGGGATGGCGATCGTCGGGCAACGCCTCGGCCTGTCGCACCCCGAGCAGCAGCAGCATTTCATGGGTCGTATCAGCCAGCGCGTGAACGGCCTCGGACACCATCGCCGCGCTGCCAGTGAAGATAGCAGCGGCGAACTTCGCCACAGCGATGACGATGTTACCCGCCAGTGAGATGAAGATGGCCCGTGTGTTCGATGGTTGCATGTCATCCACCTGCCAGTGTGTCGTGCGGGGTCGCATGGCCCACAGTCGCCCCGCATACTCATGCCTGATTCCACTACAGAAGGTTATTCAGTGCATTGACCACGAAACCAATCAGCACTGTGACGAACACGAACGATATCAGGGCGTGAACGATGGTTACCCGCCGCATTCCGGGCGTCGTGACCGTGACGTCGGACGTCTGATAGCAGATAGCGATCGTATAGGCGTAGTAGACGAAGTCCCAGTAGTCGACCACCTCGGCATTGGGAAACTCCAGTCCCCTCCGAAAGGCGACAAGCGCTGCGCCGTCCTCGGCCTGCCTCGGTCGGCCGGGCTGCATCTCATCGTAGTACAGCTCAGCGTAGTAGAGGGCGAACTGGGTATGGACAAGCAGCCACCCCCCCACGATAGCCAGGACGCCCACAGCGAAGTGAAGGGTCTGCTCAAGCTCAGTCCGCCCACCTGATCGGGACGCCAGGATGATCGAGCCGAAGTAGCCGACGATGGCCGCCGCGGCAACCACGATTAGCACCCCGAGCGCGTTAGGCTCCACGCGCTGGGCGCGCAGCGACGCTTCCTGGGCGTTGGCCTGCGCCATCATCGCGAATGTGAGCATCAACCAGAGAAACACGCCCACATCCCACGCCACGAGCAGAGCGCTATCCAGATCGAACCGCATCTGCGCGAGGGCCAGTACGACGACCATCAGAAGGAGCGAGACCAGCGCCCGCACCCGCCGGTGGAGCAACGCCTGCATCGGGGCTGCTACTATGCCGTCGCCGCTGTACTGGCCTCGCCTTGCGGCTCGGCCGTGGCGGCCTCTTCTTCGGCGAAACGTTCCTCGAACGGCGGTTCTTTCGCTTCCCGGTGGTAGATATCCCAGGCGATCCACAATAGCAGCGGACCTGGCAGCATCTCTAGCGAGATGCCGAACAGGGCAATCTGGACAACACCGAGACCTGCAATGCTGCCGGCCAGGAGTTGGCCACGGAAATGAAGCCCCGTCTTCTTCCAGACGGCGTAGTCGGTCTTATAGACAAGGTCCGCCATCTGCTGGTCGAGCTTCGCGAATCGGTCGCCCTCGTCCTTGTCTGCCTCTCCGCCATCCGCTTCTGACGAATCGTCGGGCAAGTCGAGGACCGCCTCGCCAATCAACTCGGCTTCCTGGCAGGCCTCGAGGAAGATCGCCTCACCCCGGCGGTGCTTGGCGTGGGTGATCAAGACACTGCCCGTGCGGGGGTTGACCGTCACCTCGTCCACGTCTTCGTGGCTCGCTAACTGGGCCTGGACTTTCGCCGCTGTCTCTGGCGTTCTTAGCTCAGGCTTGAGACGCAGCCGAGTTCGACCGGGAACTGCGCTTGCCACCTTGCCCAGAGCCGCGAGGGTTTGCTGTGAGCTTTGCTCAACGGCGCCCGCCGCTTGATCCGCCGACGCTTGTGTCTCACTCATTGCCAAGCCTCCTTGTCGGGTGCTGTCACGCAGCTGTCGTGGTCTGCGCCGAATAGGCCTTGACAGCCTCGGTGAGGTAGGCAACAAGGTTGTCTCGCACCATGTTGCACGTTACCAGGTCGGGCTTCTTTGTAATCTGGATGTTCACCATGGCGTCGTCGAGCAGTTGGCACTTCCCTTCCACCCGCCCAACCTGCGTTGGCACGGACACAGAGACGCTCGGCAGTTCACCCGATACCATACCGCCATGGTCAACGATCTGCTGCCTGAACATCTGGAACAGGGTCACAGGCTCGACTGGAAGCTTGAAGTTGTAGTTGCACATCGTGTTAACCCCTGTGGTCTAGTCCGCCGCGAGGGCCTCATCCTCGGCCCAGTGCTGCGTCGTATCGTGAGGCAGTGGCTGCGAGTCCCCCACGCCCGTTTGATCCGCGGCGTCGGCTGCGCGTCGTGCACGGCCCTTGCGCCGGGCGACAGGCTTGAGGGTGTCTGGCTCCTCGGCCGCCGGCGGCGGGGCATCGCCCTTGATGCCACCGTCGCCGGCGACCGTCTCCTTGACCTTCTTCGTGCGTCGGCGTGTGGGCGCACTGGCCAAGGCCTCTGGCTGCGCGATGGGCTGAGCTTCCCCTGCACCGTCGGCACGCGCTGCCACAGCAAGTTCGCCGGTTGCCGTGGTAGCCGCTGGTTCGGGCGTCGGCGACGTCGGCCGCGCGACGGCATCGACCGTCTTCGCGCTGCTCTCGGCGTTAGCGGGGAGGAGGGCGACCGGTTCCTCGCGGGCCGCTCGGACGGCCGCCATCGCCTCGCGCTCGGCTCGAAGCTTCTCCCAGCCTGGCGGACCCATCAGCGGCCGGAAGCCATTCATCTCGGCGGCGATTGCGGAGCCGTTGTTGATGATCACAGCCGCCACGGGGTTCAGGCCAATGAGGGCCGCCCACACCATTGCCGAGAGGTTGGGGCCGACCACAATGCCGGCGTTCTGCTGTACCACCGACATGGTCATCTTCGCAATGCGGATAGCCAGGATCAGGCTCGACAGGTCGTCGTCCATGAGCACAATATCGGCCGTCTCGCGGGCCATGTCCGTCGCCCCCGCGAACGAGACGGACACACTGGCGTGGGCCAGAGCCGCCGAATCATTGATGCCGTCACCAACGAAGGCGATGGTCTTGCCACTCTCCTGGAGTTCCTTGACGACCTCCACCTTGCGCTCTGGGAAGGCCTCGGCGTAGACATTTTCGGGTTTCATACCCAGTTCGGCGGCGATGGCGTTGGCGACCGAGCGAATGTCGCCACTCAACATGTAGGGCGTAATTCCTAGCTCATGCAGCGCCTCGATCACGCCGACACTCTCGGGGCGAGCCGGGTCCTTGTACAGGATGACACCCAGCAGTTCGGAACCCTCGGCCACGAACACCTGGGACGCTGCGCTCGCCTCGATCTCAGGGTAGGCCGCATTGATGTAGTCGGTATCGACCCCCAAGTTCTTCATCATGCGATGACTGCCCACATAGATTTCGCGCCCGTCGATGGTGGCCGCCACCCCCTGGCCCACCCGGAACTCCCAGGTCTCACATTCCTTGAGAGGCATCGCCTGCTCGCGCGCGTGGCGCGTAATTGCCTCGGCGACCGGATGGGTCAGGCCCGCCTCAGCCGACGCCGCCAGTTGGAGCACTTCGTCTTCACGGATGCCGGCGTGCTGAGTGTAGATCGCGGTGACTCCCGCCTTG
>JAHCIE010000147.1 GCA_026129385.1 Anaerolineae bacterium | reverse complement strand
CTGGCGGTCATCCGGTAGGCTACGGATGGCATCCAGGAGCAACCCCTCCTCCTCGGCATTCTCCGCCAGGGCCTCAGGGTGGGTGCGTGGGCTGGGCAGCCCATCGTCCAGCGTCACCGTCTCGCGGCGACCCTGATCCCGGTGCCAGTTCGCCACCAGATTGTGGGCGATCCGAAATAGCCAGGCGGAGAAGGGTACGCCACGATCGACATACGAACCGATGTTGACGAGAGCGCGGTGGAAGGTGCGCGCCGTCAGGTCCTCGGCGTCGTGATGATTGCCGACGCGGTGGTAGATGTAATTGTAAACCTTGTCGACGTAGCGGTCGTACAGATGGCCGAACGCCTCCGGCTCGGCCTTAGCCCGCTGGACCAGCTCGTCTTCCGCGTCGACCATGCGTCCCCCTTGCGGGACTTCATAGACTAAAACACCCATACGGCTCCCAGGTTACGCCAGCGCATTGACCCCATCAGTGGCGCGGGTGACGTAGATGGGGGGCGGCTGCCCCGTGGCGTCGGCGTAGGCGCGGGATACCTCGCCCTCGAAGTCGGGAACGGCGGCGTTGGCGACCAGGCTGACCGTCGCCCCACCGAAGCCGCCACCCGTCATGCGCGCCCCATACACCCCCGGCACGCGGCGCGCCATCTCCACCAGCATATCCAGGTTCGGGTGGCTCACCTGATAGTCGTCGCGCAGGCTGCGGTGGGACTCGTTCATCATCTCGCCCACCGTTGCCAGGTCGCCCGCCTCGAGGGCCGCCACCGTGCGCAGCACGCGGTCGTTCTCGGTGACGACGTGGTGCGCGCGGCGGCGTAGCAGGTCGGGCAAGGCAGCGGCGCGGGCGTCGAACTCGGCGGCTGACACGTCGCGCAGGCTCTGCGCCCCCATCAGATGCGCCGCCTCGGCCGTCTCGCGGCGGCGCGCGCCATACTCCGAGTCGACCAGGCCGCGCTTGACGTTAGTATCGGCGATCACGATGCTGACGCCGGGCGGCATGGGAACCGCCTCGTAGCTGAGGTCTCGCGTATCGACCAGCAGGGCGTGGTCCGCCTGACCGAGGGCGGCGATGAACTGGTCCATGATGCCCGTCGCCACGCCGACCCAGCCGTTCTCGGCGCGCTGCATCAGCTGCGCCAGCCGCGCGCGGTCGATACTTTGCCCCGCCACCTGCGTCAGCGTCCAGCCCAGCCCCACCTCCAGCGCCGCCGACGAGCTGAGGCCCGCGCCCAGGGGCACGTCGCTCGCCAGGGCAATGTCGACGGCGGGCGGCGGGTAGCCAGCCTCGCGTAGCGCCCACGCCACGCCGCGCGCATAGTCGCGCCAGCCCTGGGCGTGGGGCAGATCGTGGGGGTCGAACTCGTCGCGCGCGCTGAGGGTCGCCGAGTACACGCGCACGCGGACGCCATCGCGGGGTCGCGCCGCCAGGGTGACCTGGCGCTCGATGGCGATGGGCAGCACGAAACCGTCATTGTAATCGGTATGCTCGCCGATGAGATTGACGCGGCCCGGCGAGCGCACCCACAACGTGGGCGCGCCGCCAAACTGCTGCGAGAACGCCCGCGCCACCTGCTCGCGCAGGGCCTCGATGCCGACGGGGCTGGTCATGCCTGGGCCTCCGTAGCGGTACGCTGCGAATAATGAAGCTCACCCACCTCGCGCAGACGCTCGGCGGCCGCTTCCGGCGTAATGTCGCGCTGCGGCTCGCCCAGCATCTCGTAGCCGACCATGAACTTGCGGACGGTCGCCGAGCGCAGCAGGGGCGGGTAATAGTGGGCGTGCAGGTGGGCCGCGCCGCCGACATCCCCGCGCGGCGGGCGCTGATGGAAGCCCATCGAATAGGGGAAGGAAGTCGAGAAGACGTTGTCGTAGCGGATGGTCAGGCGACGGATGATGTCGGCCAGGGCGTCGCGGCCGGCGTCGTCCAGTTCGCTGATGGTCCCAACGGGCGCGCGGCTGATGAGCAGCGTCTCGAAAGGCCACACCGCCCAAAACGGGACCACCACCACGAAGTGGTCGTTGGCGCACACGACCCGCTCGCCATCCTTCTCTTCCAGGGCCAGATAGTCGCTCAGCAGGGCGCGCCCGCGACGTTCGCGATACTCGGCCAGATGCCCCAGCTCGCGGCGCGGCGTCTCGGCGATATGCTCCGTGGCCCACAGCTGGCCGTGGGGGTGGGGGTTGCTCGCGCCCATCATCGCGCCGCGATTCTCGAAAATCTGCACGTGGTGGACAAAGGGCCAGGCGGCCAGCTCATCGTACTGGTCCGCCCAGGTATCGACCACGGCGCGCACCGCCGCCGGGTCCATCTGCGCCAGGGTCAGGTCGTGGCGCGGCGAGAAACAGACCACGCGGCTGGTGCCGCGCTCGGTCTGCGCGTGGAGCAGACCACCCTCGTCGAAGCTCACCGACGACACGTCGGGCAGCAGGCTAGGGAAATCATTGGTGAAGACATAGGTACTGGTATAGTCCGGGTTGCGCGCCCCCCCGGCCCGATGATTGCCGGGGCAGAGGTAGCAGGCCGGGTCATAGGTTGGGCGGTCGTCGGGCGTCGGCTTCTCCACCTGACCCTGCCAGGGGCGCTGGGTGCGGTGGGGCGACACCACCACCCACTCACCTTGCAGCGGGTCGTAACGACGATGGGGTTCGCTGCGCAGGAAGGAGTCGAGCATGGAAAACCACCTTTCGACCGACCCAGGGTGAAACAAAGTGTCGTGTGCCACGTAGAGTACCATGCGTAGTATAGTCAAGCATCGGTAAACGGCAAGGCGCACGGCGCGCCGGCGTCGGCTTGGCATATTGCCAAAAGCCGCCACCACTTCTATAATTGGGACGCCTCGATACGTGGAAGGAGACGATTCATGGCACAGAATGATGCCCCGTCGGGCAACGGCCTGTTCAGCTTCATCGGTGAGTTGTGGGAGGATATCCGCCTGGCCTGGCAATTGCTGCTGGACCCCGAAGTTCCCCTGTATCTCAAGGCGCTGCCAGTCGCCGGGTTGCTGTATGTCGTGTCGCCCATCGACTTCATCATGGACTGGATTCCCGTGCTGGGGCAGATGGACGACATCGCCATCATCGCCGCCAGCCTGGGCGCGTTCATCAAGCTCGCACCGCCTGATCGCGTAGCTTACCATCGCGCGCAACTCGAAGGCGGCACGGTGGAGGAAGAGCGCACCATCGACGGCAGCTACAAGTCGTAGCCGCATGGGCGAGCGCGCCGCCACGCATGACGGAGCACAATTGAACCCGGTGAGCCTGTTGGAGCAGGGTCAGAGTCGTTGGCGCAGCCGCGCTTGCCAGGACAGGCAGGCGTGGCAGTGTGGGTTGCCGCGCCACCGCAAGTCGGGGGCCGCGTGGCAGCCGTAGCCCACGCCTTTGGCCTGCGCGACGCCTCGATGGTTCAGCGTCTGCAGCGATCGGGCACGCTCCTGGACCTGGAGAGCGCGGTCCTGGAGCCAGTCTCACCCATCGGCGCTGCCCTGCAAGCCTACTTTACGCGGGGCGTTCGCGAGCGTCACCGCATGACCTTTATCCTCAACAGCCAGGAGCAGGGCCGTCGGCTACGCGGCTTTATCCAGGTGCAGGCGCGAGCGGCGCGGCCAGAGGCTGACATTGTCTTCCTGGCCCCCTCCCTCGGCAGCCGCGATAGCGGGGCCACGCCAGAAGCCTGGGAGCGGCTCCTGGCCTTTGCCTGTCAGCAGGTGGGAGCGACGCAGCGACAGCGCGTGTTCGCCCGCCTCCCCACCGGCGACAGTGAGGCCATCGAGATCTTTCGCCACGTAGGCTTCGTGGTCTATGCCCAGGAGCACATCTTCCGCCTCGACCGTACGCCCGCTGCCCTGCCCGCAACAGGCCTACCCCTGCGCCCCTACGAACCTCGCGATCGCTGGGGGGTTCAACGACTCTATTGCCACGCCGCTCCCCGCCCCGTTCAACAACTGGAATGTCTGCCCGGCGGCGGTTGGGCCATCCCAGGTGTCAGCCTCAGCCGCGAGGCGCAGCAGTACGTCTGGGAGGTCGAGAGTGAGCTACATGGCTACGTGAGCGTGCGGCGCGGCGTGCATGGCGCCTGGCTACACGCCTTCGTCGATTATGACAATCTAGAAGCCACAGACGATCTGGTAATCTGCGGCCTTGCCCTCCTGGGGCCGGGCGTGCGTCCCGTGTTCTGCGCCGCCCGTGGCTACGAACCGGGCTTACAGCACTCGCTACAGCGTCTGGGTTTCCGGCCCCACGGCTCCTTTTTGTTGTTAGCCAAGTCAACCACAGCCCCCATCCGCGAGCCAGTCCTCAACTGGCTGGCTGTCCCTGAGCGCGGGGTAGAAGCCGCGCCGACGCCCTCTCGCATCCACGCGGCTTCCAGGCGATAGGGTTGTCGGTTCCGCGCTCCCTGTAGGTGTGAAGGATGCCAAACGAGAATAGAGACGACCTGGATGCGTTGTTGCGCGTGCTGCCGCCCCGGGTGCACAAAGCGTTACTCGAGGACCCGGACAGCGAAGACCTGCTCGAGATTGTGCTAGACCTGGGGCGGCCTGCTGAGGCGCGCTACCCCGACCGAGAAGTAACCCTCGGCCATGAGGAGGTTACCCAAGAAGACATCGACTATGTCGCGGCGCGCATTGGCGACTTCGGTGAGGACAATCGCGCTGGCATCGAACGTACCCTGCACCGCATCTCGGCGATTCGCAACCGCAAGGGGCGCATTGTCGGCCTCACGATGCGCGTGGGTCGCGCCATCAGCGGGACTATCGACATCATCCGGGATATCGTCGGCGCGGGACAGAGCGTGCTACTCCTGGGTCGCCCGGGCGTCGGCAAGACCACCATGCTGCGCGAGGTGGCGCGCGTCCTGAGCGCGAATCGCCGTGTCGTCATCGTCGATACGTCCAACGAGATTGGCGGCGACGGCGACATCCCCCACCCGGCCGTCGGCCGCTCGCGCCGGATGCAAGTCGCGACCCCCATGCTTCAGCACGAGGTCATGATCGAGGCCGTCGAGAACCACATGCCGCAGGTCATCATCATCGACGAGATTGGCCGCGAACAGGAGGCCGAGGCGGCGCGCACGATCGCCGAGCGCGGCGTCCAACTCATCGGCACGGCCCACGGCCAGACCCTCGCCAACCTGATGAACAACCCCACCCTGGCTGACCTGGTGGGCGGCATCCAGACCGTCACCCTGTCGGACGAGGAAGCGCGGCGACGCGGAACCCAGAAGTCGGTCTTGGAGCGGATGGCCCCGCCGACCTTTGATGTCGTGGTCGAGATTCAGGACTGGGAGCATCTCATGGTGCATCCCAACGTTGCCGAGGCGGTCGACGGCATCCTGCGGGGCCGACCGGCCGCCGCCGAGATGCGCTACCGCGACGAGGACGGCGACATCCAGACCGAAAGGATTCAGCTTCAGCCGCCCAGCCGCCCCCAGCGCGGCGGGGGCATGACGCGGGGTCTCGACGAGGACCTGGAGGAGATGGAAGTGGCGATGGCCGCGCCGCGCGGGCGGCCGGCTGAAGAGACTGTGCGGCCGGTGCGGGTGTATCCCTACGGCATCAGCCAGAACCGGCTGCGGCAAGCGGCCAAATCCCTTCAACTGCCGGTCATGCTCGTCGACTCGCTGCGCGACGCTGACGTGCTACTGACGCTTAAGAGCTACTACCGCAAGCGCCAGCAACCCATCACCGAGGCGGAGCAGTCGGGCATTCCCGTCTATGTTCTGCGCAGCAATACGGCGGCCCAGATCGAGAGCGCGCTCGCGGATGTCTTCGGCCTGGAGGTCCGCCCCGACCCTTTCGAATTAGCCATGCGCGAGGCTCAGAGCGCAATCCATGACATCCTACGCGGCAGCCGCCGCATGGTGGAGCTGAGGCCGCAGAACGCCTATATTCGTCGCCAGCAGCATGAGATGGCGCGGGCCGCCAACCTGGTGTCCCAAAGCAGCGGGCAAGAGCCGCAGCGTCGCGTGCGCATCTATCGCAACCATGGACGCTAGGTCGCGCGGCCTGTTCATCACCTTCGAGGGGCCGGAGGGTAGCGGCAAGAGCAGCCAGGCGCGCGCTCTGGCCGCCAGCCTTCGCCAGCGTGGGCTGCCTGTGGCGCTGACCCGCGAGCCAGGCGGAACCCCCATCGGGGACCAGATTCGCGAGATTATCCTCGCGCCACGCAACACGGCGATGGCGCCTCGCACCGAGGTTCTGCTGCTGTCGGCCGCCCGCGCCCAGCACGTTGCCGAGAGGATTCGGCCTGCCCTTGCCGACAGGCAGATCGTCATTTCAGATCGCTTCGCCGACTCGACCCTGGCCTACCAGGGCTTCGGCCTCGGCCTGGACCTGGCCGCGCTCCGCGCTCTCACCGCCTTTGCGACCGGCGGCCTGACGCCCGACCTGACCATCTACCTGGACTGTCCACCGGTGATCGGCCTGGCCCGCAAGGCGCGGGCGGCGCAAGCAGGAGGCGAGTGGAATCGCCTGGACCAGAAACCCGTAGAGTATCACGAGCGCGTGCGGCGCGGCTACCTGGCGCTGGCCGACGCCGAGCCGAATCGCTGGCGGGTCGTAGACGCGGCGCAGCCGGCCGATCACGTACAATATCTTATCAACGCCCAGGTGGGCCAATGGCTGGAGGAACTATGGACCCCGCCACCCTCATCAAGAAGCTGATCGTCGCCATTGTCCATAGCGATGATGCGCCCGGTCTGATCGACGCCCTCAACCGCCGCGGCTACTCTGCGACGGCCATCAGCACCACCGGCGGCTTCCTCCGTGAAGGTAACTCCACCGTGTTGGTGGGCACGACGGACGCCAATCTGAGCGACGTCCTACGCATTGTCAAGGCCAACGCCCATGCGCGAACCCAGTACGTGAATCCCCTGCCCCCGGTAGTCGAGCCGGGGGAGTTGTATATGCCTCAACCCATCGAGATCGAGGTTGGAGGCGCGGTCGTCTTCGTCCTCAACGTCGAGCGGTTCGAGCGTTACTAGGGCTTCCTCCTTTTCGCCCCAGGTGTGCTATACTCTAGCCCAAGTCGCCAGCGGCATCGGAATCGAGCATGGCATCGACGTTTTCGGGCGCTTCCCCGGCTTCCAGGCGCTCGACCATCTCGTCGAAGCCGCCGCCCATATCGTCGCCCATCGCCTGCCCCATGCGGCGCATCCAGCGCCCCATGCTGACCGGATCGCTCTCGTCCAGCCCGGCCAGGTTCGAGGGGTCAGCCAGCGCCTGCATACGACTTTCGTCTGAGCGGAGCAGCGCGACCCGTGACACAAGCCGCTCGGTGGCGGGACTGTGGCAGTATTCGCACGGCGGCGCGTGGGGCGGCTCGAAGGTCCGCACCAGGAGCGTGAAGCGGCGACGGCAGGTCTGGCAGTGATACTCATACAGGGGCATAGGTCTTCTCCCTTGACAACGCCCATTGCCCTTATTATACCCGGACGGGATCGTTTCTGCGCTCGAAGTACGACGGAGCATGGCGTATGACCTTTGATTCGACAGCGACAACCACGGCCCTCCCCACCGAGCTTCAGTGCATGCTGGACGAAGTAGCGGGCGATACGGGGCTGCCCGCGACGGTCTTTCGACCGCACCCGCTGTTGATTGTCATCTCTGGTCCCTCCGGTGTCGGTAAAGACACCATCCTCCAGCGACTCAAGGACCGCAACATTCCGTTCCACTTCGTGGTCACGGCCACCAGCCGCCCACAGCGGCCTGGCGAGGTCCACGGGCGCGACTACTTCTTCGTCGACGAGGCGCAGTTTCGCGCCATGATCGAGCAGGAC
>JAHCIE010000146.1 GCA_026129385.1 Anaerolineae bacterium | reverse complement strand
ACCTGCACGTTCAGGGCGGGCAGGCGTTCATTGAAGACCTGGACAGCGTGAACCACACCTACGTCAACCGCCAGCGTTTGCAGCCGAACGTGCCCCAGCCCCTCAACCCCGGCGACGAGATTCGCCTGGGCAAGGTCGTGCTGCGCTACCAGTAGTAGCCCGCGACTCGACATCGTGGGTGTGGCCATCCGCGCAAGGTGGAACGACCGCCGCAGACAGGGGGGGGGCAAGACATGGCTGATGTGAGGATAGATACCCGACTTAGCCAGACAACGGTGCCGGCAACGCAAGGGCCGCGCATGCTGTACCTGCTCATCCAGGTATCCGAGATCAGCCAGGAGGACCGTACCCTCATGCCTGTCAACCTGGCTGTCCTGGTGGATGTCAGCGAATCCATGCGCATCCCGCTGCTGAGCGAGGCGCAGTTCCACGAGCTGGCACGGCGGGGCGCGGTGCGCGAGGTTGTCGCGGATGGCATCCCCGTGTGGCAGTTTCAGAACGTCCCGCAAGGATTTGGGGATGGGCTGCCCTGCGCGCTGAGCCTGGTCCAGCAGGCGCTGCGGCAGGTCCTCGAAGGCCTGACGGCAAGGGATACGTTGAGTCTGGTGGCCTTCGCCTCCAAAGTCAAACCGCTGGTGTCGAGCCGGTCGGTGGAGGACAAAGCGGCGCTGCTCAAGGCCATCGACGGGCTGACGAAGGTCAAGCTCGGCGACGATACCTACCTGGCGCAAGGTCTCGCCACGACCATCGCCGAGGCCAGTCGAGGCGTCTCGCCCCGCTGCATCAGCCGGGTGCTGGTCCTGACCGACGGCTTCACCCGGGATGAGGCGGCCTGCTGGAGGGCGATCGAGGATGCCCGGCAGCAGGGAATCGGCGTCAGTACGATGGGCCTGGGCAGCGAGTTCAACCAGGAACTGATGATCGACCTGGCGGAGCAGAGCGGAGGCACAGCGCGGCTCATCCTGGATCCCAGCCAGGTCGCAGACGCCCTCATAGAGGAGCAAGTGGCCGCGATGAATATCGTGTGCCGCGATCTTCAACTGCGGCTGCGGTTCAGCCAGGGGATTGAAGTGCGGGGCATGTATCGGGTTCGCCCCGACCTGGCGGACCTGGGTCTGGCAGGGTACGCCGAACGCAGCCTGGGCGTAAGTCTCGGCGACCTGGGAAACCGGGAACGCCGCTCGATTCTCCTGGAACTGGTGATTCCCCCACGCCCGCCAGGCATGTACCGTCTCGCCCACCTGGACTTGAGCTATACGTCACTCATCAGCTCGGCTCCACCGAGGGTCAGCCAGGATGTCGTCGTCGAGTACAGCGCCGAGGGCGCGCAAGGCGACACCGACACCACGGTGATGAGCGTGGTAGAGCGGGTGAGCGCTCTCAAGTTGCAGCTGCGGGCCGCGCAGGACCTCCAGGCGGGTGACACGGCGGGGGCCACGCGGAGACTGCACGCCGCCGCCACGCGCTTGCTGAACATGGGCGAGGCGGAACTGGCCGACGCGGTGCGGGCCGAGGCGGACCACGTGGAGCAACACAGCCAGATGTCGGCGATGGGGACCAGGCGGCTGCGCTATGAGACGCGCCGCCTGACCCAAAGGTTGGACGCATGATTTGCCCCCAGTGTGGCGCGCAGAATCGGCCGGCGGCGCGCTTCTGTCGGGCGTGCCGCGCCGCCCTATCCGCTGCCACCTGTCCCCACTGCCACGCCGCGCTGCGTCCTACGGCCCGCTTCTGCGCGGGCTGTGGGCGGCGGGTGGCGTGGGACTGTGCGCGGTGCGGCTATGGCAACCGCGTATTGGCGCGGTACTGTGCCGGCTGTGGGCAGCCGCCGGGGCGAGTCGTCGACCCGCTCGACGCGACGGTCGGCCTCAGCACGGGCGAGTTGGTGGGCTGCCTGCTCAAAGGCCGCTATCGCCTCCACCGCCTGGTGGGCCAGGGGGGGATGGCGGCGGTGTACCAGGCGAGCGACCTGCATGCCCCCGGCCAGGTCTGGGCGGTTAAGGCGATGAGCAACACGGCGGTGCCGAGCGAGGACCTACCTGTCACCATCGACGCATTCCGTCGCGAGGGGGAGCTCCTCATGCGGCTGAGCCACCCGAACCTGCCCCGCGCCTACGAGGTTTTCGAGGAGGCGGGCCGCCACTTCATGACGCTGGAGTTCATCGACGGCCAGACCCTGGCCGACATCCTCCAGCAGACGGCCGACGATCTAGACGAAGAACGCGTGCTTCACTGGGCGCGACAGGTGTGCGACGTGCTGAGCTACCTCCACCACCAAACGCCGCCGATTATCTACCGCGACCTCAAGCCGCAGAACATCATGGAAGTCACCGTCAGCCGCGACATCAAGCTCATCGACTTCGGGACGGTGCGGTTCTACAAAGGCGGCCAGCGCAAGGACACATTGGCGCTGGGCACGGAGGGCTATGCGCCACCGGAGCAACACGGGCGCGGCCAGACCGACGCCCGCTCCGATGTCTATGCCCTGGGCAAGACCCTGCACGAGTTGCTGACGCGCCAATCACCGGCTACTCGTGGCCCGTTTGAGCCGCCTCCGCCCGTCACCCTGTCCCATCCCACGCGGTCGGCGGCCTGGGATGGGGTGATCGCCACAGCCACCCAGCTAGCGCCCGCCGACCGCTACCAATCCGTGGCTGCGATGTTGAAGGCCCTCCCGACACCTTCGGGAAGTGGCAACGCCCGGCGGCCATCAAAGTCCAAGTCGAAGGCCAGGCAAGCGTCACCTCGGCCAGCCGGCAAGCCATAACAGGCGTGAGCCGAGAAGGGGGGATAGGCAAATGGGCTGGCTAAGGGTGGCGGCGGTGGCGCTGTGCCTTCTCAGTGTTGCTCCGGCTGGCGCTCAGTCGCTGTACACGGTGGATGTCCGCCAGGTGGACCCGTCCGATTTCCCGACTATCAAGGTCTACGTGGCGGTGCACGACGAGGCGGGTCAGCCGGTGCCGAATCTAGCGCGCGAGCAGTTCCAGTTGCGGGAGAATGGCCGGCCGGTCGAGATCATCGACTTCAAGGGCAGCGGCAGCGTGCCGATTACGATGCTGCTGGTCATCGACCGCAGTGGCAGCATGAAAGGCGCGAAGCTCACCGCTGCGACAGGGGCGGCAAGGGTCTTTGTGGAGCAGATGCGGGCCGAGGACCGCGTCGCCCTCATGGTCTTCAGCGACTCGGTCGGCACGGCGCAGCCTTTCACTAACGACAAGGCGGCCCTGCGGCGCGCTATCAACGCGGTGCAGGCCGACGGCGGCACGGCCTGGTATGACGCGGCGTGGGCGAGTCTGGATGAGATCAACCAGCAATCCGGGCGGCGCGGCGTGATCCTGCTCACCGATGGCGTGGACAACCGCGAGGGCACAGGCTGGCTGCCCTTCCTCGGCGGCGCGGGCAGTCGACGCGCTTTCGATGAGCTTATTGACCACGCCGCGCAGCAGGCCGTGCCGACCTACGTGATCGGGCTAGGGGAGCGGGGCAGTCGGGGCAACGACGGGATCGACGAGTCGCGCCTCCAGAAGTTGGCCGAGGTGACCCACGGTCGCTACTACTTCATGCCAGGGCCGGACCAACTGCGCGCTCTGTACGCTGACCTATCGGCCGGATTTCAGAAGGAATATGAAATTACCTTCAAGTCGGCCAATCCTTCCAATAACGGCACATGGCGAGACATCGACGTGATCGTCGGCGGCGCGGTGGGCGGCATGACGGGGCGGGGCAGCAGCGGCTACCTGGAGACCCATGTCCTGAATCTCCGGTCCAACCTGCTTATCGCGCTGCTGCTCCTGCTGCCCCTGGCGGGGGCCTTGCTCCTGCCCACGTGGGGGCGTCGCGTACGGACGAGAGCGGCGGACAGAGCGCCCGCCCCGCCGGCCGATCCGCTCGCGCCGGTCCGCCCGGCCCGTGTCCCGGCCTTCTGCGCCCGGTGCGGCGCGGCCCTGCGTCCGGGCGCGAAGTTCTGCGGCCGCTGTGGCAGGGCCGTGGCCCAGCAGCCGTAGGCCGCGAGGGGCAAGATGAGCCAGGCCAGGCAGATCTACTACAACGCGGTCTTCGGCGCACTGGGCGGCCTCCTGGCCTGGCTGATCGTGGGTAGCTTTGAGACCGGGCGGTGGAACATCTGGCTGGCGTATGCCTTCGTGGGAGCGGGCGTCGGCCTGTGCATCGGCGCGTTGACCGGCGCAGTCGAAGGCGCGGTGGTCAAGCAATCGGCGTCACAGGCGCTCATCGGCATGGGGTGGGGAGCTGTGGCGGGCGCGGTGGGCGGCCTGCTGGGGATGCTGATCGGCGAGCGCTTCTTCCTCTGGTTCGGGGGTGGGTTGGTGGGTCGCTCGCTGGGGTGGATGTTTCTCGGCCTGTTCCTGGGCCTCGGCGAGGGTGTGGTGGCGCGCTCGCGGCGGCGGTCGAGCTACGGCGCGCTCGGTGGTGCGCTGGCCGGTCTCGTCGGCGGCCTCGTCTACGAGACGTTGACGCAGGCCTTCATTGACTACAGCGACGCCGCGCAGATGATCGCCGGCGGGCTGGGGCTGATCCTGATCGGCGCGGCGCTCGGCAGCCTGATTCCGCTGGCCCAGATCATTCGCGCCCCCAGGCTCATGGTGCGCACGGGCCGCAAGGCAGGGACGGAGATTGCCGTCGTCGACCAGGCCCTGCTGGGCAGCTACGACGGCTGCGATGTGTATCTACCGGGCGACCCGGACATTGCCGACCAGCACGCGCTGGTGTTTCGACACAATGGAAGCTTTGTCATCCGCGACCTGGGCGCTGGCCGCGAAACGTGGGTACAGGGGGCGCTGCTGCCAGTGGGTGCGGAATCCGCGATCAAGCAGGGCGACTGTATCCGCCTCGGCAGCACGGAAGTCGAGTTGCGCTAGGAGGTGACCTATTTCACCACAACCCACGAGCCGCCTCGCGCTCATCATCCTGCCGCTTGCCCTGTTGTACGTGGCGTATTTCGGCACGTACTACGGGATGGCCCGGCTGACCGCGCCCCCGCCGCCGCCACCCCCGCCGCAGCTAGCTCTGGTTCCAACCGGCGAGCCAACCCTGGCGCCGACCGCCACCCCGGTCATTGTCGCGTCGGTGACACCCGGCCCGCCACCCCCGACACCCACGCCGACCACCAAGCCACCCACGGCAACCCGCACGCTGCCGCCGCCACCCACGGCAACCCGCACCCCCCTGCCTCCGCCCACGGCAACCCGCACCCCCCTGCCTCCGCCCACGGCAACCCGCACCCCCCTGCCCCCACCCACGGAGCCGCCGCAGCCTACCAACCCGAATTTCCGCGCCGACGCCACGATCGTCGATACGGGCAGCTGCACGACTCTCCGCTGGGATGTGGGCGGCATCCAGGCGGTCTATCTGGATGGGGTGGGCCAATCGCAACATGGCAGCGCTCGCGTCTGCCCCGGCCAGCCGACGCGGTACATACTGCGGGTGGTCGAGCAGGATGGTCGGCCTACTGAGTGGCCCTTGCAGATCAGGGTCAACGCCGCCCCGGCCACGGCGCGCTTCCAGGTCGAGTACCGGGGATGTATCCCGGCCGGCAATTCGCCGGTCAAGGGTCAGATCTTCGATCCCAGTCGGCGCATCATTGTCCGCCGCGCCGTGGTGCGCGCCCTGGTGAACGGGCAGCCCAACGTGTTGCCACCGGCCCCCTCCAATGAAGACGGCTGGTACGAGTGGTTCACCTCGCCTAACCAGGACATCACCATCCACACGGTCACGCTGGATGGGCGGCCGGCCGAGATCATCGGCGGCCCCTACACCGTGCGTTCGACGAACGGCTGCTTCCAGCACATCAACCTTGTTCAAGTCCCTTGACGGAGGGCCGGTCGATGCAAATGTGCCCCGCTTGCGGCCAGGACAATCCCGATCACGCGGCGCTCTGCGGATTCTGCCACGAGACGCTGCTTCAGTTGCTCGGCCGAGGCGCTCTCCTACAAGGTCGCTATCGTGTCGAGGGGCTGCTGGGCTGCGGGGGGATGGGAAGCGTCTATCTGGCGCAAGACACGCGCCTGTCCAGTCATCGGGTGGCGGTCAAGGAGAACCTGAGTCCCCTTCCAGGCGGCAACGCCCAGTTCGTCCGGGAGGCAACGACCCTGGCTCACCTGAGCCACCCCAATCTCCCATCAGTGACAGACTACTTCACCGAGCCGAGTGGCCGCCAGTACATGGTCATGGAATACATCGAGGGCGAGGACCTGGCGACGCGCCTGACGCGGGGCCGCCAATCGGAGAGTGAGGCGCTCACCTGGTTCACGCAGATTGCCCAGGCCCTCGACTACCTGCACTGCCAGCCCAGCCCCATCCTTCACCGCGATGTCAAGCCCGCCAACATTCGCATCGCCCCGACCGGGCGAGCCTATCTGGTGGATTTTGGTCTGGTGGAACATGTCGACCCGCAGCGGCAGCCAAGTCAGCGGTTGGCGGGCATGGGCAGCGCGGCGTATGCCCCCATTGAGCAGTATGGCAAGGGAGCGCTAGACGCCCGCACCGACGAGTATGCCCTGGCGGCCACGCTGTACTACGCCCTGACCGGGCAGGAACCACCGGAAGCCCCCATTCGGCTGAGCCAGGCGCGCAGCCTGCGCGCGCCGAGGGACTTGAACCCTACCCTCTCGCCGCGCGTCGACGCCGCGCTGATGATGGCGCTCGCCCTGCGCCCCGCCGACCGCTTCCAGAGTGTGGCAGCCTTCGCGGCGGCTCTGATGGGACAATCCGTTTCGACGCTGGCCGGGTCCCCTCAGGGAGCATCAAGCGCCGCGAGCCAGATCCCGTCGAGCCGGGGGCGAAAGGCGGGCTACGCCGCCCTCGGTGTGGTGGTGGGCGCGGTGGCGGGCGTCCTGCCCTTCTTCGTCGCGCCGCATCCGGGCGGAGCCGTGGGTATTCTCCTGGCCGTGTTCGCCCTGGTCGGGGCGATTCTGTTCGCCAGTATCGGCGGGCTGCTCGGCGCGCGCCTCGCCGGCAGCGCCCCCTAACACCGGTGGCAGCCTCGTGCCGCGGCAGGAACCCGTGCGGCCGGTGTGCGCCGAGGATGCAGACGAATCAGGCGTGGAGGAATAGCATGATAACAAATGTGTGCCCCCAGTGTGGTCACGCGAATCGGGCGGGCGCTCGCTTCTGCGGCCAATGCGCGGCTGGTCTCGTCGCCGCCCCTCAACCCATCGCAGCCCAAGCCCCAACCGCGCCGACACCGACGCCGGTGATGCCCGTGGCGGTAGCGCCGCCGCTGGCCGCTCCCGGCGCCGGCGTAGCGCTTGGCGGAGCGGCCGCCGCGGCGGCCCCCCTCGTCAAGCAGGCGGGGGTTGGCTCGCGGCGGGCCATGGGCAGGCTGGCCTGGATTCTGACGGCCGGCGGTCGCTCGGCGTACACCGAGATAAGCGGTTCCATGCCCGCCGCCGAGGGCCAGGTGAGTGGCGCGCCCTCCGAGCGCGACGTACCTCTGCGGATCGAGCCAGCGGCGCTGGTGTGGGCGGCGGTGGCTGTGCTGGGCTGGTTGATTCTCCTGCTGCCGGTCTGGCAGGGTCTCGCCCTGTTGCTCGGCGGCCTCGTGGCGCTGCTAATCGTCGTCTACCTGGGTGGTCGCCGCCCCTACTTCAGCGCGCTTACCCTCAGCGCGCTGGCTGACCGCCTCAAGAACAAGGGCCAGGGGCGGACGCCCATGCTCCGTTTCGATCTTCAGGTGGCGGGCGAGCCTCAGCCGGTCCAGGTGGTGATGCTCGGCTCGCGCACGCCGACGGGGGGCCAGGTCGGGGCGGGGGAGATG
>JAHCIE010000145.1 GCA_026129385.1 Anaerolineae bacterium | reverse complement strand
CCTCGTCGAGGGCGTCGTCCGCCTCGCGTGCCTCGCGCGCGAAGGCTGGAAGCCCGCGCGCGTCCCCCGCGAGCTCGCCTGCCTGATGGAGAAGCCGACGTGAACGTGCATGCCGACCTGTCGTTCGTCGCGATGGTCGCGAACGCGTCGATCGTCGTCCAGGCCGTGATGGCGCTGCTCGCGGCGCTGTCGCTCTGGAGCTGGTGGCAGATCTTCCAGAAGCTGTTCCAGCTCTCGGCCGCGAAGCGCGACGCCGACCGCTTCGAGGACGAGTTCTGGAAGGGCGGCGACCTGGCCGAGCTCTACCAGAAGGCCTCGCAGTCGCGCAACGGCGGCGGTCTCGAGCACATCTTCACGGCGGGCTTCCGCGAATTCGCGAAGCACCGCCGGCAGGGAAGCTCGTCGACGCTCACGCTCGACGCGGCGCGCCGCGCGATGCGCGCCGCGTTCCAGCGCGAGATCGACTCGCTGGAGGCGCATCTCGCGGGCCTCGCGAGCGTCGGCTCGGTGTCGCCCTACGGCGGCCTGTTCGGGACCGTGTGGGGGATCATGAACGCGTTCCGCTCCCTCTCGAACGTCGCGCAGGCGACGCTCGCGCAGGTCGCGCCCGGCATCGCGGAGGCGCTCGTCGCGACCGCCATGGGCCTGTTCGCCGCGATCCCGGCGGTCGTCGCGTACAACCGCTACACGCACGACGTCGACCGGCTGGCAACACGCTACGAGACGTTCATCGAGGAGTTCTCGAACATCCTGCAGCGGCAGGGGTGACCTTCCTTTTTCACAGGAGACGCAGAGACGCCGAGGAAACCCGGACGATTCGCGGAACAGTGCTTCCCTCTGCGTCTCGGCGTCTCTTTGTGAAACGAAATGCGCCGCCCACGCAAGTCGATCAACCAGATCAACGTCGTGCCCTACATCGACGTGATGCTGGTGCTGCTCGTGATCTTCATGGTCACGGCGCCGCTGGTGAGCCCCGGCGAGATCGAGCTGCCCTCGGTCGGCAGCAGGCTCACCACACCGGTGCAGCCGCTCGAGGTCACGCTGCGCACCGACAACTCGCTGTGGCTGCGCGACCAGTCCGGCAACGCGCCGGCCGCGCGCGTCTCGCGCGACGAGCTGGTCGCCCGCGTGCTCGCGCGGCAGGGGAAGCAGGAGCAGCCGGTGGTCATCGCGGCGGACAAGGGCGCGCGCTACGAGGACGTGCTGGCGGTGCTCGACCTCCTGCAGCGCAACGGCGTGAAGAAGGTGGGCCTGCTCGCGCGCCCGCCGGCCACCTAGCGCGCGGACCGGCGCGACGATGGCGAAGCCCGAGCGGCCGCGGCAGCCGCGGCGGATCACCGGCAAGTGGTGGGCGCTGCTGCTCGCCGTGGTCGTGCAGCTCTCCTTCCTCGCGGTGCTCGTGTTCTCGGTGCAGTGGAAGAGCCGCGAGCCGGCGCCGGTCACGGCCGAGCTCTACGCGCCGCCGGTGAAGGCGCCCGTCGTGGAGCCGACGCCGCCTCCGCCGCCGCCGCCGCCACCCCCGCCCCCCTCCCGGCCCCCTTCCAGGTCGAATACCAGGGCGCCCTCCTCGTTCCCGGCTACGGCGACTACACCTTCGAGTTGCTGGACGACGGCGGCGAAGCAACGCTCTACCTGGATGAGGTCGAGGCGATCACGGTGCGCAACGGCAGCAAACAAATCCAGCGCACCCTCCCCGGTGGCTTCCAGGGCTTGCGCCTGGTCTATCGCGCCGACGCTCAACCCGGCAAGCTGCGGCTGAGCTGGGCGACGCCGGCCAACCCCACCCTCACCGCCATCGACCCGGCCTCGCTCTACACCCTGCCCGGCGCCTCGAACGGGCTAGTCGGCTACTACTACGCCAGCCCCGACTGGTCGGGCACGCCCAGCCTGATCCAGCGCGACCTCTTCATCCTGCCCAACAACTCCCTGCGCGAACCGTTCTCCATCCGTTGGGTGGGCAAGGTCGCCGCCCCCACCGCCGGAACCTACGTCTTCGGCGCCCGTTCGGACGATGGCTCGTTGGTCGCGGTCGATGGCCAGTTGGTGGTCGATAACAGCGGCTCGCACGGCTCCGAATACCGCGAGGGCGTGATCGACCTGAGTGAGGGCTTTCACGACATCGAAGTCAAATACAACGAGCTGGGCGGGTCGCGTGACATGCAACTCTGGTGGCAGCCCCCCGGCGGCGGCAAGACGATCATCCCCAGCGCCTATCTCTACCCGGCGGAAGACGAACTACCCGCCGGATTGGTGCTGCCCCCGCCGCCCACGCTGGAGACGCCGCTGGTGGCCGTCGAGCCGGAGACGGGCGCGATCATCGAGACCGCCCCACCGGCTGAACCCGCCCCCGAACAACCCGCCGCAGCCGCCCCGGCCGTAGCTTCACCGCTGGGCGATTTCCCCGCCGTGGAACCGGCCGTGCTGTGGACCTTCGGAACCTGCGGCACGACTGAGGATCAACTGCAAAAACCCATCGGCGTGACCGTCGACCGGGAGGGCAACGTCTATATCGCCGACATGGTCGGCAATCGCATCGTCAAAATCGGCCCCGACGGCCAGTTCCTGGCTGCCTGGGGCGAGAAAGGCGAGGGACCGGGCCGGTTCACCGAGGTCTTCGACCTGGAAGTAACGCCGCAGGGCGAGATCGCCGCCCTCGACGCCGTCAACCAAGTCATCTCGCTGTGGTCGCCAGAGGGCGAGTTCCTGCGTCAGTTCGGCGCCGAGCTGACGACCTACCGGCCGCGCGGGCTTGGCATCGCCGCCAACGGCGACTTCATCGTCGCTGACACGGGCGGCGCACGTATCCTGCAGGCCGACGCCAACGGCCAACTCATCCAACAATTCGGCGGCCCAGAGGACGAGCTTGGCCCCGGCCAGCCGACCGACGCCACCCTCAGCCCCGGCGGTTTGCTGTTCGTGGCCGAGCCGATCGCCGGCGCATTCTGGAAGGTGGACCCGTCCAGCGGCCGCCGCGAGCGTTTCCCCGGCCCACTGGCGAACACGATCGAGTCGCCGCACCTTGCCATTGCCCCGGACGGACGCATCTTGCTGACAGACCCCGAAGGCGGCCGCGTCCTGGCCCTGACGCCGGATGTGCGGCCGCTGGCGCAGTTTGGGACGCGCGGGGCCGCACCCGGCCAGTTCGGCCGCCCTGTTGGCGTCGCCTTCGGCCCGGATGACGTCATGCTCGTGACCGACCCGGATCTGTGCCGGGTGACGGCCTTGAGCACAACGGCCTTGAGTGGGACGCCGTAGATCAGATAGAAGTCATCCTGGCGGCCGTCGTCTCGGCGCTGACGAGAGGCGCCTGACGATAGAGGCCGAAGACCTGCCCGCCCACCGTCCTGACGAGACGATCGCGGCCGCCGGCTGCCCTGGCCCCCTGTTTGCGCCAGCGCAAAGACGGACGCGACAAGGCTGGTGTATACTGGCAGACACATGGAGACCGCGATGACGACCCCTGCTCTGACCGAATTGACCGTGGCCGAGCTGCTGGCGCGCTGGCCGCAGGCCATCCCTGTATTCCTGCGCCGCCAGATGGCCTGCGTAGGCTGCACCATGTCGCCCTTCGAGACCCTGGCCGACGTCACCGCCGTCTACGGCATCCCCCTGCCCGGCTTTGTGGGCGAATAATAGATCGGTAGGCCCCATGTCCTAACTCGATGCCATGGTCCACAAGATGAACACAGCCCGTCCCACGGAAATCGATGCACTTGTCGCTCGGTTCTTTTCCGCGTTTGACAACCGCGGCGGACGCGTTCCCGACTTCGATGGCCTGTGTGCTATGTTCTCTCCCGGCGCTGTGGTGGTTTCGCACAACGGCATCACGCCCACTGTTTCCTCACCTGAGCAATTTGCGGCCCCGCGCGTCGCATTGCTCACCAGCGGCAAACTCGTCGAGTTCCACGAGTGGGAGCAAAGCTCGGAAACTCTCTTCTTCGGAACTCTAGCTACGCGCCGGTCATTCTATTCGAAATCCGGTCTGCTCGCTGGTGCGACATACACCGGAACAGGGACGAAGTTCTTCCAGTTCGCGCTCTTTGCTGAGGGCTGGCGAATAGTCGCCCTCTCGTGGGTGGACCATGATGCCAATCCTGGCATTACGGAGGTGTTAGGCGGCGCTTCTCGAAGCCCCATCTTCGTCGCGCCTTAAACTGCGTGCAAGGCATAGCAAGCCACTTCACCCTGCAAGAGCAAATAAGGAGAATCATCGGTATGAAGAAGATATCGGTATTCAACCACGTAACCATTGACGGCCTCTTTGCTGGGCCTAATGGAGAGATCGATTGGTTCCAAGCCGTCCATGACGACGAGTGGAACAGGTATGCCCAGGAACACGCTGACCTGTCACATAACACACTGATGTTCGGTCACACTACCTACAGAATGATGAAAGGCTGGTGGCCCACGCCTGTTGCAAGGCAAATGGATCCACATATGGCTGAGGTAATGAACAATAGCCCCAAGATTGTGTTTTCAAGACGGCTCAAAAGTGCCAAAGATGAGCCGCATTGGAAGAACATCAGGGTCTTCCATCACATAGACCTGGACGAATTACAGGCCCTCAAGAGAAAGGAGAGCATCACCGTTCTAGGCAGCGGCACGATCGTCCAACAGATGGCAAATCTCGGGCTCATTGATGAATACTTGCTAGTTGTTGTGCCAATCATTCTCGGAAAGGGTAAGCCCCTGTTCAAAGGCGTTGACAAAGCAAATCTGAGACTCGTAGAGGAAAAGGCATTTGGGAATGGTATCGTATTGTTGCGCTACCAAGCGTAGTTTTGGAGAGCGCCCCCGCTTTGCAGCCACGAAGCCCAACTCGGTCCGATCTTCGGGCAAGCAACAAGCGCCCCCGATGTGCTCAACACGCCGGTTTCTCCCGTCCAAAAATGAGCCGCCCACGCGCATCGGGGGTGCACCTGGCCCTATCCCCCTGCTCTTTCCACCAGAGGCGGTCGAGGAGGAACCCTTCCTCCCAGACCGCCTCTGCCGCGTCGTAGGCACGCTTGACCCGGATCAGGCCGCCGGCCGACCGATGCGCACCCGCCATGCCTCCGGCCCCTGCTCCAGGTAGTCCCAGGTGAACTGGCCTGCTAGCTCGGCCTGGAACTGATAGAACAGCGGCCTGGGATTGTGGTCGTTGACCAGGACAAAACCCTCGCCCGGGGCCAGGGCCTCGAACTTCTCGAAGATGAGGGGGTGGCGGTGCATGGGGTGGATGGTGCGGATGTCCAGCGTCGGTTCGTTGCTCATGAGGTGCAGACTCCTTGAAGGGGTGAGGGGCAGAGAGGGTGATGGGGCTGCCGGCCCCGGATAGACCAGGGTGTGACAGGCGTGAGGGCATGATACAACACCTGCGGCCTCCCCTCTTTGATCTAGATCAAGCGCGCGGTTCCGCCACAAAAGACAGCACAGGATCCAATTCTCGCGCCTGCTTGCGCCAGATCAAAGACGGACGCCCGCGCCTGGTGTAGGATGGGGCTGTCGACCGAGATGAAAAGTCCAACGTCTGACTTCGCCAACACACCACGAGGATACCCATGACCACAATCGCACGTTTTCCCCATCTCACCCCCACCCAGAGCGTCGGCGCCTGGGTCACGGCCGATTACCGGCTGGCGGCCCTGTTCCAGCGTCATGGCATCGACTTCTGCTGCGGCGGCGACAAACCGCTGAGCCAGGCCTGCGCCGAGCAGGGCATCGGCCTGGAGACGCTGCTGGACGAGGCCCGGCAAGTGACGGCGACCGCGGACGGCAGCGAACAGTACGACCGCTGGACGCTGGACTTCCTGGCCGACTACATCATCAACCAGTTCCATGCCGCCAACCGCCAGACCATGCCCCAGATCGCCGATTACGCGGCCACGGTGGCCCAGGTGCACGGCGCCGCCCATCCCGAGACCATCGCCATCGCCAACCTCTGGCCGCGGGTGCAGGGAGAGATGGGCATGCACATGCAGCGGGAGGAGCTGCTGGTCTTCCCCTACATCAAGCGCCTGGCCCGCAGTCAGGAAGAGGGGACGGCGCCCAAGCCGCTCGCGTCCGGCTCGCTGCCGGAGTTGCTCGACACCCTGGAGGCGGAGCACGACGCCACCGGCGACGCCCTGGCCGAGATGGCCCGCCTCAGCGACGGCTACACCCCGCCCGCCGACGCCTGCCCCACCTTCCGCACCCTCTACGCCCTGCTGGGCCAATTCGACGCCGCCACCAAAAAGCACGTCCACCTGGAGAACAACATCCTCTTCCCCAAGGCCCTGCGCCTGGAAGAGGCCCTGGCCAATCCGGCCTGAGCCGCCACGCACCATCCACAAGGAGCCATTCCATGCAAGCTTTCCAAATCGATCAAGATTACCTCTTCCACGACCGCGACCCCTTTGCCCAGCCACTGTCCGTCGATAAGAGCGGGCGCATCCTGCGCTTCATGCTCAAGCCGGGCCAGTCGGTGGTGGAGCACACCGCGCCCCATTCGCCCGTCTACATCGTCGTGGTGGCGGGTACGGGTCTCTTTTCTGGCGCGGGCGGCGAGGCCCAATCCTGCGGCCCCGGCGCGCTGCTGGTGTTCGCGCCGGGCGAGCCGCACGCCATCCACGCCCAGGAGGAGGCTCTCGTCTTCCTCGCCTTCCTGCACGGTGCGCCGGGCGCGCAGTAGGCCGGCCATCAGCCTATGAACGAACCGGCCCTCGCCGCCGGCGCCTGGTGCTGGCACGATGCCTACTACGCCAGCCGCTGGTCGCTGCTGGATCAGCCGGCCGGCGCCGGCGGCGCCGGCCTGGCGGCCATCGAGTGTAACGACTTCATGCTGCCGCCGCCCCGCCTCAGCCGGGTGCGGCGGCCCTTGCTAGGCCTGCTGCCTGGCGCGCCGCCGGAGCTCTGGCGCTACAGCCGCGCCAGCCTGCACCAGCTCCAGGCCAACGCCCAGGCCCACAACATTCGCATCCTGGCCTGGGCCATCAACAGCGACTTTACCGTGCCCGGCTGCCACTGGCCCGCCCAGGCGCTCTACCTACGCCGGGGGCTGGCCGCGGCCCGGCTGCTGGACGCGCCCCGGCTGCGCGTCATCCTGGGCGGCAGCACCGAGACGCCCGCCAGCCGCGACGGGCTGATCGTCCGACGGCTGGCGGCCCTGGTGCGGGCCAGCCCGGCCGCCGTGACCCTGGAGAACCATTGGGGGGTCAGCGCCGACATCGAGCGCCACCTGGCGATCTTCGATGCCGCGGCCGCAGCCCTGCCGGATGGCCTGCGAGCGCGCTTCGGCTGCTGCTTCGACCCCGGCAACGTGCCCGCAGGCCCGGAACGCCCGCGCTGGTGGGGCGAGTTGGCCCGCCGCGCCAACCACTTTCATCTCAAGACCACCGCCTTCGACGCCGCTGGCGACGAGACCCACCTGCCCCACGCCGCCATCTTTGGCCTGCTGGCCGAGGCTGGCTACCGCGGCCCGGTCACCATCGAATACGCCGGGGAGGGCGATCCGATGGACGGGCTGCGGCAGAGCCTGCGCCTCTATCGGCGGCTGGCCGGTCGATAGCGCCGCCTCCTCCCTTCCGCTTGCCTACGGCTGGGATGAGCGCATCCAGCTAATCCGCCCATCCTAGCCATCCGCCGGGATCGCGACTGTCCGGGACTGTGAGAACGGCGGCAGTCGTCGTTTCATCATCCGGATGGCATTTTCATCTGTCTGGACAGCGCGTTGACTGACGAGGTCAAGGCGCGACTGGAAGATGGGCGGCAGGTGAAGGTGATCTGATTGGCCGTCAACGGCTGTTCGCCTACATCGTGCGCAAAGC
>JAHCIE010000144.1 GCA_026129385.1 Anaerolineae bacterium | reverse complement strand
CGGTAGACTTCCTCACGGCGGGCGGGGTCGGCCGTTGCCTCTGCGGCCCGTAGGCGCTCCAGCACAGTGGGCTGGTTCCAGCCTGTCTCACCTACCGTCAGTGGGCCAAACAGGGCATTCAAAAACAGATGCGGGTCGGCCACCGCGTCGACCCGCACCGAGGGCGCCGGGTAGTCGAGAATGAGGAGCGGGAAGCGCCCCTGTTTGCGCTCGGCAAGGAAGCTTGTCCACTCGTCCTGCCGCACCTTGACCCGGATACCGGCTGCCGCCAGTTGAGCGGCGATGTTCTCCGCGAGGGGGACGAAAGCCGCGCCCTGCGGCGGGTTGCTCACCCACAGTTCTAGGGGCCGAAGCGCGCCGTCTGGCCCCGCGACTTCGCTCAGCCCGTTGGGGAAACCTGCCTCGGCCAGCAACGCCCGCGCCTGTTCGAGGTTTGGGGCAGGCGCGGCATCGGTGAGGCGGCCGCGTAGCCCGGGCGGGACAAACTGATCCGCGGCCGTACTGGAACCCCGGGCGCTGCGTGCCGCCAGGTCGGCCGGGTTCAGCGCCAGGGCGATCGCTTCGCGGACGCGCGCGTCATCCAGGGGGCGAAAACGCTGGTTAAGCGCCAGGTAGGTTACGCCCAGTTGTGGCCGGGGAACGGCGATCAGGCCGAGGCCGGACGCGGCCTTGTCACGCTCGACGGGCAGGTTGGGGGCAAGATCGGCTCGGCCGTCAGCCAGGGCCGCCAATTGCGCCTCAGCGTCACCCAGGGCGCGGAAAGTGAGGCTGTCGGCGGCAGCCGGCGGACCCCAGGTATCGGCGGCGCGTTCCAGGCGGACTTCGCTATTGGTGAAGGCGGCCACGCGATACGCCCCCGTACCCACCGCCCCGCTCTGTGGCCCCCCGTAGCCCATACCCGCCGCCCGGATGGCGGTCGGGCTGCTGATGCCAAAGTAGGGCAGGGCCAGCACGGCCGGCAGGTAGGACGTGGGGCGGGCGAGACGCAGCCGTACTTGCAAGGGGCCAACGACCTCGGCCTCAGTGATCAGGCTGCCTGCACCCCGATAGCCGCCAAAGACGTCGGACCAGACCTGAAACTGTTTGCCATTGGCGCGTGCCCCGGCCAGGGATGCGGGGTCGAGCCAACGGTCGAAGTTGAACTTCACCGCCTCTGCAGTGAGGGGCGTCCCATCGTGGAAGCGCACGCCGTCGCGCAGGGTGAAGGTCCATTCCGTCGCGTCGCTGTTGGCCTGCCACGCGGTTGCCAGGCCCGGTTCGATCTCGGCGCTACCCTCTCGATACTGGGTGAGCGTATCGAAAATCTGGCGCAGGACGATCGCGCCATCGGGGTCGGCGAAATCCCCCGGGTCCAGCGAGAGGGGGACGCGATTCACGGCCACGACGAGGCCGGCCCGTGGCACACTGGTCGGGCCGGTCAGGATGGTCGCGGCGGGGGGGGCGGTGGGAGCCGGGCCGAGGCGCACAGGCGGCTCACCGGGCAAGGGAGTAATGGGCGCGGGCGCCAGACTCTGGCACGCGGCCAGGCCGAGCAGCAAGGAGAGGGTGGCAAAGGCCATCAACACAGGGCGCATGCCTGTAGTATAGGCGAGAAAGGCGGCATTGTCATCTTGTATGGAAGATGCGCCCGACGCCGGGGCGTGCCGCGCCCCGGTGAATGAATCTTTCCCTCAGGCTGACAGTCTCGCTTTGCAGCCCCCTGCCGCGGCGCGTATAATTCGGTGAGAGGAGGCGCGATGGAACCACGGATGAACCTGTGGCTCGAAGTCGACGGCCATGTGGTCCTGAGCGAGTGGCGGGTTGCGCTTCTCGAAGCGGTCGACGAGACTGGATCCATCAGCGCTGCCGCAGAGCGCATGAACATTGGCTATCGCCAGGCCTGGGCCAAGCTCCACGAGTGCGAAGCGCGCCTGGGTGTGCAACTCGTCGAGACCACGGTAGGTGGCTCTGGCGGCGGCGGCGCGCAATTGACCGCGACAGGACGCGACTACGTAGATCGCTATCGCCGCTTCAGCGCCGGCTTTCAAGATATGGTGTACCACCGCTTCGTAGAAGTCTTTGGCAGGTAGTTTTTTTTTGGCGTCGCGTTATGCAGTTTTTGCATAACGCTGGGCCGTGGCACAGAAGGGGATGGGTGTGCCCGAGTCAAAGTGGCCGATGCTCAGTGTCGAGGAGGCGCGCGCTCTGGTCATGGGGCTGGTGACGCCTCTGGCGGCTGCCGATCTGACGTTGGCTGACTTGCTAGGGCGGGTTCTCGCCGAGGATATTGTCGCGACGCAGGACATGCCGCCCTTTGCCGCGTCGACCGTTGACGGCTTCGCCCTGGTGGTGGCTGACATGAACCCGCGCCGCCGCCTCATCGGCGAGCAAACTGCCGGCCAGATGCACAACCTGACGGTCACTCCGGGAACGGTCGCCCGCATTACGACGGGCGCACCCGTACCGCAGGGCGCCGATGCCGTGGTCATGGTCGAGCACACCGAGGAGCGCGACGGTCACGTCATCGTCCACGAGATGGACCTGCGACCGGGCGCGAACATCCGGCCGATCGGCCAGGATATCGCGACCGGCGATCTGGTCCTCAAGCAGGGCCTTGTGCTGGGACCGGCCGAAATCGGCGTCGTTGCCACCCTGGGCCGCGCCACGGCGCGGGTCATTCCGCCACCCACGGTCGGGGTTCTCTCTACGGGAGATGAGCTGGTGGAGCCGGGGGCGCCGCCGGGGCGCGGCCAGATACGCGACAGCAATCGCTACGCATTGATGGCGGCGGTACGTCAGGCGGGCGGTGTGCCGTTGAACCTGGGTATCGCGCGCGATGAGCCTGGTGACCTGGAGCGCCGCGTGCGACAAGGGCTGACAGAGGCCGACGTTCTCGTCACCAGCGGCGGCGTGTCGATGGGCCACCTGGACCTGGTCAAGCCACTGTTAGAGCGCCTGGGCACGATTCACTTTGGCCGCTTGCGCATGAAGCCGGGCAAGCCACTCACTTTTGCGACGGTCGGCGACAAGCCGGTCTTCGCCCTGCCAGGCAATCCGGTATCGTCGCTGGTGAGCTTCGATCTATTTGTGCGGCCCGTGCTGCGGCGACTCCAGGGCTACGTGGATGTAGACCGGCCTATGTGGCGTGTCCGGCTGCTCCATGACGTGCGCCACGACCCCGACCGCGCTGAGTACCAGCGCGCGTTCGCTCGCCGTGAGGGGGGCGAATGGGTGGCTGCAACGACCGGCTTCCAGGGGTCGTCGCGGCTTATGTCCATGGTGGGGGCCAACGCCCTGATCGTCCTCCCGGTCGGTGTCGGCAATGTATCGGCCGGCGAGATCGTTGATGCCGTGCTGCTCGATGCTGCCAACGGCTACTAGGTGCGGCCGCCGCGCGGCCTGTAGAAAAGGTGTGCGATGCTAGAAGCACAGCGTGCCGTTCAGTCGGTCAACTTGTACGACCAGTTCGGTCGTCACATTAATTACTTGCGCATTTCACTCACGGACCATTGTAACCTGCGGTGTGTCTATTGCATGCCGACGCAGGACCTTGCCTTTCTGCCAAACCAGGACTTGCTCACGGCGGACGAGATCGAGGTCGTGGCGCGGGCGGCCGTGAAAGTAGGCTTTCGCAAGTTCCGCCTCACCGGTGGCGAGCCGACGCTGCGCCGCGATGTGGTCGACATCGTCCACCGCATCGCGAGCATCCCCGGCGTTGCCGACCTGTCGATGACCACGAATGGCATTCGGCTGACCGATCTGGCGGCTGACCTGAAGGCGGCGGGCCTGCGGCGGGTCAACGTCCACATCGACAGCCTGAACGGCGAGCGGCTGCCGCAGCTCATGCGCTGGGGCCGCCTGGAGAAGCTCTGGGCAGGGCTAGAGGCGGCCGCCTCGGCCGGTCTCACGCCCATCAAGATCAATTGCGTGGTGACGAAGGGCTATAACGACGAGGACGTGGTCGACATGGCCCGTCTCACCCTGGCTCATCCGTGGGGTGTGCGCTTCATTGAGCTGATGCCCCTGGGAAGCGGGGCGGAGGCCCAGGTAGCGGTGGACCATTTCGTTCCCAGCCGCGATACGCAAGCGCGGATCGAGGCGGCGCTGGGCGAATTGATGCCCATCCCCAACCGCGACCCATCCGACGAGTCGCGTAACTATCGGCTGGCAGGCGCGCCGGGAACCATCGGCTTCATCAGCCCCGTCAGCGCGCCATATTGCGATACGTGCAATCGCATGCGGCTGACAGCCGACGGGAAATTCCACCTGTGCCTGCTGCACGACGATGAGCTAGACGTCAAGGCGGCGCTACGTAGCGGCGGTGGGCAGACCGCGGTCGAGGCGATTCTGGCGCGCGCGGTGGCGCTCAAGCCTACGGGGCATGCCTTGCGGCGCGGTATCCATACCGAAGATCGTCGCATGTATCAGATCGGCGGCTGAGCACACGGCTGATCTGCCAGGCCCGCGCGCCCGCTTCAGCGATGCGGTCGCACCTTCTCGAAAGATGCGGCGCTACGCAACAGCATTCTCGGCATCTATCTCGGCGACGATGCTCAGAGCAGCGCCGATACCATCATGGAGCTAGCGCCCCATCAGGCGCGTGGGCAGACAGCAGCGCGTCGACAGCGGAGTCTACGCAAGGAGCGGCTATGGGGGCCTTTGACTGGCTCAAGCGTAAGCCTGACAAGTTCTTGGCGCTACTCGTGGATCAGGCCGACATGACCCAACGCGGCCTGGAAGCCCTCGAGGAGACGATGGAACGGGGCATTGACAGCGATAGCGTTCGCCGTCTGCACCAGGCGGAGCATGACGCCGACGAGGTGCGCCGTATCTTGATCGACGAGTTGAACCGCAACTTCGTGACGCCCTTCGATCGCGAGGATATCTTCGCCCTGTCACGGGCCATCGACGACATTCTCGATTACGCCTATAGCACGGTCGATGAGATGCAGCTACTCGGTATTCATCCTAACCCCTATCTGCGGCGCATGGTTTCCTTGCTCCACGAGGCGGCCCAGGAGATTCACATGGGTACGCTCCGCCTCAAGGACCACCCCAATGTCGCCAGCGAGCATGCCATGCGCGCCAAGGCGCTGGAGAATCGCGTCGAGCGCGTATACCGTGAGGCCATCGCCGCCCTGTTCCAGGGGCCGACGGACAATGAGCACATCATGGAGATGCTTAAGCTGCGGGAGATCTATCGCCACCTGAGTAATGCTGCCGACCGGGGCGACGAGGCGGCCAACGTTATTGGCGACATCGTGGTGAAAATGACGTGAGCCGAGGAGGGCGGGAGTCCCGCCTCCTCAGCTCGCCATGTGGATACCGAGTACCCAACGCCCGGGGCGCCACCCTGGCGTTGGCTGTTTACTCTGTCGCGAGCATGACGTTGCTGGCCTTGATAACGGCGTACACCGCCTTGCCCGGCGCCAGACCCAAATCCTCGGCCGACGTCTTGGTGATGATGGATACCAGGTGTGCGCCGCCCGGTAGTTCCACAACGATTTCGCTGTTGACGGCGCCGTGATTGACCTCGACCACCGTGCCCTTGAGCTGATTGCGAGCCGAAATCTTCATGCAAAGATGCTCCTTCCGTGTGCACGAGTCAGCAAACATCGCGCAATTATACTCTATCCCGCTCGCAGAATAAGATGAACCGCGCTGGCCTTGAACGAGGCTGACACGCTCTGATCCACCGCCAGATCAAGCTCCTGCGCTGAGCGCCGCGTAATGAGCGCCGTGACCGGGAAGCCACAATCAACGGTCACCCGCACCTGCGCGCCGGCCGGCCGCAACCGCGTCACCCGCCCGCGCAGGACGTTCCTCGCGCTCGTCAGGCCGCGCCCCACGTCGGGCAAGATGGTCACATCCTCTGGACGGACGCAGGCCAGCACGGCCTGGCCCAACGGCGCGTCGCTCACTGCTTCCACCACGAAGCCGCTTACCTGAACGGCCGCCAGCCCACCATCCTGAGCGATGACGTGGCCGGGGGCGACGGTTTCGACGCCCACGAATTGCGCCACCTCAGCATTGACGGGCGTGGTGAACACTTCTTCCGGCGTGCCTGCTTGCAGCAGTTGGCCGCCCATGATCACGCCCACCCGGTCGCCCAAGGCCAGCGCCTCGTCGCGGTCGTGGGTGACCATCACCGTAGTCAGGCCTGTCTCACGCACGATTTCGGCCACCTGCTCGACCAGGCCTGCCCGCGTCGGCGCGTCCAGGGCCGAGAACGGCTCATCCAGGAACAGAACCTCTGGTTCCAGCGCCAGGGCACGGGCCAGGCTGGTGCGCTGGGCCTCGCCGCCGGACAGGGCGCGGGCCTGCCGCCTCGCCAGATGGGCGATGCCCAGTCGGTCCAGCCAGACGGCGGCGCGCCGCTCACGCTCGGCCCGGCCAACGCCGCGCAGGCTCAGCCCGAGGGCAACGTTGTCAACCACCGTCTTGTCCAGGAGCAGCGGCTCCTGGAGAACCATCGCCATGCGCCGTCGCAAGGCCGTCAGGTTCGACTGGGACGTGACCAGCGCACCGTCGAACCAGATGGCCCCCGATGTGGGCGGCAGGAGTAGCGCCAGCGCCAACAGAAGAGTGCTCTTGCCCGCGCCATTCGGCCCGATGATCGCCAGAACTTCGCCCCGCTCCACGGCCAGGTCATTGACCAGCAGCACGGTCCGCTCGCCGCGCTGAATCGCGAGGTTGCGGATCTGGAGAATCGCTCCCATTACAACGGCCGCTGGCGCTGCTGTACCCAGGTCAGCACGCTGTTGACCAGTACCATCAGCGCCAACAGGATCAGGCTCAAGGCCATGGCCAGGGAGAAGTTGCCCTTCGATGTTTCCATGACTGTTGCCGTGGTCAGCACGCGGGTCTGGCCCTGAATGTTGCCGCCGACCATCATCGACGCGCCAATCTCGGAGATGACCGCGCCGAAGCCAGCCATCACGGCGGCCAGTAGCGGCAGGCGCGCCTCCTGCACCAGCAGCCACACCATCTGCACCCGCGTCGCCCCCAACGCCTGGAGTTGCAGGCGCAGCTTGGGGTTGAGGGATTGCAGGGCCGCCAGGGTCAAGCCGGTGACGATGGGCACGGCAATGACACACTGGGCGATGATCATGGCGTTGGGTGTGTACAGCAGGCGCATCTCGCCCAGGGGGCCGTTGCGCCATAGCAGGATGGTCACGAACAGGCCGACCACCACCGGCGGCAGCCCCATGCCGGTGTTGACCAGGCTCACGGCCACGCCGCGCCCCCGGAACGGTCGCAGGGCCAGCATCGCGCCCAGCGGGCTGCCGATGAGCAGGCTGAGGAACGTCGCCGTCAGGGATACCCGCAGCGACAGCCAGATGACCTGCCACAATTCATGGTCGCCGCTCAGCAGCAGGCGGACAGCCTCGACGCCGCCATTGACGATAACATCCATCCTGCGGTTACTTCCCCACGTCCTCGAGCTTCTTGCCCGCGTCGGGCACGAACAGGGCCTGGCCGAACTTATCCTTGCCGAATGCGCCGATGGCCTGCTGGGTGGCGGCGGCGACCATGAAGTCGGCGAAGGCCTTGCCGCCCGCCGCATTGATCTTGGCCGACTTGTTGGGGTTGACCTCGATGACGTGGTAGATGTTCAACAGGGGCGCGTCGCCTTCGACCATCGGCTCCAGCTTCAGGTCCTTCTTGCGCGCCAGGTACGTCGCGCGGTCGGTGATGGTGTAGCCGTCCTTCTCGTTGGCGACGTTGAGCGTGGCCCCCATCCCCTGCCCGGTTTCCTGGTACCAGGCCTGGCCCTTGGGCACACCACCCGCCTGGCCCCACAGCTTCT
>JAHCIE010000143.1 GCA_026129385.1 Anaerolineae bacterium | reverse complement strand
GCTGGCGGCGACGAGAGGCGCGGCGGGCAAGAGCTGCTGAACGATCTCCTCGCTGCCGACGCCGTTCTGAAAGGTGATGACGGTTGGTGGGGCCGGGAAGGCGGCGGCGATCTCGGCCGCGGCCGCTTCGACATCGTAGGCCTTGACCGTCAGGGCCAGCCAGTCGAACTGGGCCGAGGCTGCCTCTGCTACAGACGTGACGACTTCGACGTTACGGGCGACCTGCGCTCCCTCCGCGCCGACGACGCGCAACCCCTCGCGGCGCAGGTGCTCGGCCAGGGCGGGGCGGGCGACGAGTGTCACCGAGTGGCCTGCCAGAGCCAGCCGTCCGCCCACCAGCATCCCAATCGCCCCTGCCCCGACGACGAGCACCCTCACGCCGCCCCCGTGTCGGCGCGGTCCTCGTGGGCGCTGGCCGTCTCCTCGTCGGCCGTCGGCTCGTCGCGTGACTTCTCGTAGAGCACGTTCAACCAGACCATAAAGCCGAGCACGGCCAGCAGGGCGATCCAGCCAATCTCGCGGCCGAGACGATCCTGGACAAGGACGATGCCGATGAGCAGCAGGACCGGAATCGTCCACTGTAGGACCGCGTTCTTGCGTGATTGGGCATACCGCCGTCTCGCCATGCTATACCTCCGCCAGCGTCGCAGTCCTTAGGCCTTCCACAAAACACCCTTGGTCAGGCGGGCGAAAAATGCCCCGCCTACGAGGACGGCCAGAGCCAGGATAATAAGTGGGGACTTGGCCCCCAGCCCCATGCCGTTCATCATCGCCCCGCCCAGCAGGACGAGGCTGCCCCACAGAGCTGACGCCCAGCCGAGCTGAGCTAAATACGCCTTGCGCTCCATCTCGCGCCGCTGGTACTTCTGCTGCGCCGAGCGTACCATAGCGATGGTCAGCAGGAAGACCAGAATGGTGGGAAACGCCAGAATCACGAGTAAGAGTTTCATACTGTCCTATATTGTAACCCGTCGGGCGGCGCGTTCAAAAGTTGCCGTACCTCGTCATCCGTCGTCGGGCGGAAGTCATGGTACCACAGACCGACGGCGTGGAAGGCGTCGGGCAGGATAACCGCGACGATCTCGTCCACCTCGCGCCCTAACTCCTCGTAGGTAGAGCGGGCCGACGTGGGGATCGCCACCACCAGCCACGCCGGGCGGCTCTGGCGTAGCGCGGCGACAGCCGCTCGCATCGTCGCGCCCGTCGCCAGGCCATCGTCCACCACAATGCTGATGCGCCCCTCCACGACGGGCGGGGGGCGGTCATCGCGGTAGAGGCGTTCGCGCCGCTCTAGCTCCTGTCGTTCCGCCTCCGTGACCTTCTCGATGACCTGGGACGGAATGCTAAGCTCTTCGACCACATCCAGGTTCAGGACGCGCACGCCGCCCGTCGCAATGGCGCCCATCGCCAGCTCTTCGTGACCCGGGACGCCCAGTTTGCGCACGACAAACACATCCAGGGGCGCGCTTAGCGCCTGAGCGACCTCGTAGGCCACTGGCACGCCGCCGCGCGGCAGGCCCAGCACCAGGACATCAGCCCGCTGGGCGTAGTGGGTCAACCGGGCGGCCAGCCGCCGCCCGGCGTCACGTCGATCTTCAAATGCCATACCGTCTCCTTGCGCGTCCCGTTCCGCCTGTAGCATACCCCCAAAGAGGCCGTAGAGCAAACCCTAATCAGCATAACTTGGACCTGAATTGGACCTGTTTTGGACCTAAATACCCCTCTTTTACCATCTCTAACGTTTAGAATATATTAAACGACTTAAACAACTGGAGGCGCTTATGGGTATATTGCCCCAAGCCATTGAGGAACTCCTGGACACGTGCCTGGCGGCCGAACTCACGGTCGTCAATGAGCGCGGCGAGCCGGTCACCTATCCCCTGATCCCCCTATACAACGGCGAGAAGATTCTGATGCACTCGAGCGTTCTCTTCTCCAAGAAGCTGGATCACATCAAGTCCAACCCCGCCGTCAGCGTCAGCCTATCGGACCCCAAAGCCGCGCCGGGCCTGGAGCCGTTCCGCCGCGCCACCATCCAGGGCGAGGCGCGGGTGGTCGAAGACGACCTGCACACCGGCTGGGAGCCGCTGGTGCTGGATCGCTGGGCGGCCAAGGAGCCGATCATCCGTGACTTGCTCAAGCAGAGGGTCGCCATGCCGCTGTTCTGGGAGAGGAGTGTGATTGAGATTACGCCTCGGCGGGCCTATCTGTGGCCAGCGGGCGACACGAGCCAGCCGCCACAGGTGTTCGATGTCCAGCCGGAAGCGCGACGTTAAGGGGAGAGGAACCAAGCCATGAAAATTGACACCGCCTTGTTCGACCGCATCCAGCGGTTTGACCACGCGATCCTGACCTTCATTGACGACCAGGGCTTCCCCATGAGCGTGGCGACGGGCTTCCGTGCCGACGCGAAGAGCAAGACCCTGACCCTGGACCTGCCAGGCGGCGCTGCGGCCCGCCCGCGCGACGGCCAACTGATCGCCGTTGCCTTCAGCCACATTCAACCGCAACAGGGCATCGGCTACAACGAACGCCGCTACGTCGAGGTCAAGGGCACGGCCCGCCTGGGCGATGGTACCGTCCAGGTGACGCCCACCCGCGCCCACGGCTGGGACGAGAACGAACTGTCCTTCTTCGAGCTGTGCGAGCGCGCCGTCCCCACGGGGCTGGCCTACATGCAGAAGCTGTCGGCCGAGCGCGGGCGCGAGGTCAAGCCGCGCCTGGCCTGGACCTGGCTGTTCTTCCGCGCCACCCGCCTGCCCTTCCTGACCGCCACGCTCGTGCCGGTCCTGCTCGGCATCGCCGTCGCCGCCTTCCAGGGCGTCTTTGACTGGGGGCTGGCCCTGCTGACGCTGCTGGCCGCCGCCCTGGTCCACCTCGGCCTCAACGTCGCCAACGACATCTTCGACCACGTGACGGGCGCCGACCCGACCAACGTCAACCCGACGCCTTTCTCCGGCGGCTCGCGCGTCATCCAGTACGGCCTGATCTCGCTGCGGGGCATGATCGGCCTGGCGGCCCTGTTCTATGGCCTGTCGGCAGCCATCGGCCTCTACCTGGCCTGGACGCGCGCCTTCTGGCCCCTGGTGACGATTGGCGTCATCGGGTTGTTCATCTCGGTCTTCTACACCGCGCCGCCCTTCCGCCTCGTCGCGCGCGGGCTGGGTGAGGTGGCGACGGCCCTCGGCTTCGGGCCGATTATGACCCTCGGCGCCTACTACGTCCAGGCGCAGCGCTTCTCCTGGGAAGCCGTCTACGCCTCCATCCCGGTCGGCATCCTGATTGCCCTGGTCCTCTACGTCAACGAGATCGCCGACCGCCAGCCCGACGCCCAGTCCGGCAAGCACACCCTCGTCGTGCGGCTGTCGCGCCAGGCCGTGGTGCGGGGCTACGCCCTGGCCGCGAGCGCGACCTACCTGCTCGTCGTCGCTGGCGTCGCCGTGGGCCTCCTGCCCTGGCCGACGCTGTTGACCCTACTGAGCGCGCCGCTGGCCTGGCAGGTCTACCAGGGCATCCAGCAGGGCTACGAGTCGCCCTACGCCCTGATGGGGCCGATGGCGAAGAATATCCAGTTGCACCTGGCGACGGGCCTGCTCCTGTTCGCGGGCTACGTCGTGGCGACCGTCGGCTCGCGCCTGCTCGGCTAACGTCACGTAACGCGTGAAGCATAATGCGTGACAAGACGTGTCATGCATTATGCTTCACGCACCCCCACATTGCACAACCCCCCTGCCCGGCCTATAATTGGGAGCATGCTTACCCAATCTTCGGCCGCGGCCAACCTGCCCCTGCACCACGGCGCGTGCCCCCCCTGGCTCTTCGCGCGGATGCGAGTGCTGGCCCGCGAGATTACGCGAGCCATTGTCGAGGCCGAGGGCACGCCCGGCTTCTTGAGCCGGCTCAGCAACCCCTTCTGGTTCCAGAGCTTCGGCGCGGTCCTCGGCTTCGACTGGCACTCCAGCGGCGTCACGACCGTCGTATGCGGCGCGCTCAAGGACGGACTGAAGGCGGGCGCGGCGGACGAGTTGGGGCTGTGGGTGGCGGGCGGCAAGGGGCGCGAGTCGCGCAAGACGCCCGACGAGTTGGTCGCCCTGGGCGAGCGGCTGACGGTGGACCCCCTCGGCCTAGCGCAGACGAGCCGCCTCGTCGCCAAGGTAGACAACAACGCCGTTCAGGACGGCTACCAGTTGTACCACCACGTCTTTGTCGTGGACCGCGCGGGCCGCTGGACCGTCGTCCAGCAGGGCATGAACGATAAGACCTCCTGGGCGCGGCGCTACCACTGGCTGAGCGAGCAGGTGCAGAGCTTCGTGGACGAGCCGCACGCCGCCGTGTGCAGCGACACGACGGGTAATCCCCTCAACCTGGTGGCCCGCGAGGCCGAGGCCAACCGCCAGGTCATGGCTACCCTGGCCGCCGAGCACCCTGACAAGCTGGTCCACGAGCTGCGCCAGGCGCAGACCATGACCTTGCCCGAACACCACGAGGTCCAGATTGGCGACATCCACCCCGAACGCCTCTACAAAACCCTTCTGAGCACGTACGAGAACCCGCCGCAGAGTTTTGTGGACCTGCTGGGCCGGCCGGGCGTCGGCGCGAAGTCGCTGCGCGCGCTGAGCCTGCTGGGCGAGTTGCTCTACGGCGCGCCCGCCTCCTTCCGCGACCCGGCCCGCTTCTCCTTCGCCCACGGCGGCAAGGACGGCACGCCCTTCCCCGTCGGCCAGCGCGAGTACGACCGCACCATCGAATACCTGGAGCGGGCCGTCAGGCAGGCGCGGCTGGGCGAGCGCGAACGCCTCGACGCCCTCAAGCGGCTGGCCGTCTGGACCGACGAGCAGGTCCGCCCCAGCCCCGCGCCGCCGTCAGCCGCTCCCCTGCCCCTGTCCAACGCGCCTGGCCCCAGTCGGCCCGTCCAGCTTGGCCTGGGGGCCGAGTTCTTCAGGGGTTAGGCCCCACGCTGCCATGCTGACGATACCGGCGCTCCTGACGCTTACCACCGTCGCGTTCCTCGACAGCCTGCTGTCGGTGGACAACGCCCTGGTGCTGGCGGTGCTGGTCAAGCATCTGCCGCCCGCGCAGCAGACGCGTGCCCTCACCTATGGCATCTTTGGCGCGTACATCATGCGCGGCCTGAGCCTGTTCCTGGTCTCGTTCGCTATCCACTTCTGGCCCATCCGCCTCATCGGCGGCGGCTACCTGGTCTACCTGGGCGTCAGCCATCTGCGCTCCCACGAAGAGGACGAAAGCGGGCCGCGCAACCGGGGCGCGGGCTTCTGGATGACCGTGGCGCAGGTGGAGCTGTTGGACTTAATATTCTCCTTGGACAACATCCTGGCGACCGTCGCCCTGTCGCAGGAAACATGGGTTGTCATCCTCGGCGTGTGCATCTCCATCCTGGCGATACGCTTTGTCGCGGGTATCTTCCTCAAGCTGCTCGACCGCTTCCCGATTCTGCGCCTCACCGCCTACCTGATTGTCGTCTTCATCGGCCTCAAGCTGCTGGTGAGCCTGCTTGGCTTCGAGTTGGGCGAGGTCAGCACCTTTGGGGTTATCTTGCTGCTCATCGCTGGCTCGCTCGCCTGGGAACGTTGGATGGCGAAGGATACGATCGCCTGACTCGCCTGGTCTTCTAGAAAGACCTGACAGGTTTCCAAAAACCTGTCAGGTCTGAGTGAATTATGGGTACACTCTACGTCGTGGCGACGCCAATCGGTAATCTGGAAGACATGACGTTGCGCGCGGTGCGCGTGCTGCGCGAGGTCAAGCTCATTGCCGCCGAGGATACGCGCACAACGCGCAAGCTGCTGGCCCACTTCGACATTCACACCCCCCTGACGAGTTACCACGAATACACCGAACCGGCTAAAATAGAACGGCTGCTCGACCGGCTGGCCGAAGGGGACATGGCCCTGGTCTCCGAGGCCGGCATGCCCGGCATCTCCGACCCCGGCGCGCCTCTGATCCAGGCCGCCATCCAGCGTGGCCTGCCCGTTGTCCCGGTCCCTGGCGCGTCGGCCATCCTGGCCGCCCTGGCCGTGTCGGGGCTGTCCACCGAGAGCTTTCTGTACCTGGGCTTCCTGCCCCGCCGGGCCAGCGACCGCCGCGCCCGGCTGGCCCAGGTGGCCCAAGCGACGTATACCCTCGTCCTGTTCGAGAGTCCGCACCGCCTGAGGGACACGCTGGCCGACCTGCACGCCGTCCTGGGTGAACGACCGGTTGCCCTGGCGCGGGAACTGACCAAGCTCCACGAGGAAGTCTGGCGCGGGACGCTGGCGGCGGCCATCGCCCACTACGTGGAGGTCGAGCCGCGGGGCGAGTTTACCCTGGTCGTCGGCGGGGCGACGCCAGTCGCGGCAGTCTGGGACGAGGCGGCGGTGCGGGCGGCGCTGAGCGAGGCGCTCGCGCAAGGACAGCATGGCCGCGAGGCGGCGCGAGCCGTGGCGGCGCAGGCGGGTTGGCCGTCGCGCGAGGTGTATGAGGTATTGCAGGAAATGATGGGAAGAGATGGGAAGGCATAATTCGTAGTCTGAGCGTAGCCTGGCCGGAGGTTGACACCGGTTCGGAAGCGATGTATACTAAGGTCATTCCACCTGAGTGTATTTGCCCCGCCGCACCCAGTTCACCGATGATGGAGGACTGACGCAGGCTATGAATGTTTTGACCGAGCGCGAATTGATGGTCCGCTCACCTTAAGGAGCATCCCGGCCCCGCAGGGCCAGGGTGCTCCTTGTGCGTTCCAGACGTGTCGCGGCGCCTACCTATCGCCGCGACGGAGAAACACCTCAATTACTAGAGGAGGATGTACATGGATTCAGGGATCATCGGGAAGATCGAGAAGGCCCGCCGCTACGCGGAAGAACCGACCCGCATTGTGTTCACTGATTTTACCGTGACACTCCAGGGCGACAACCGCCCCCATACCGTTACCTATCACAAAGGCACGTGGTCCTGCGATTGCGAGTTTGTCAAGACTCATGGCTATTGCTCGCATACGATGGCGCTCGAGCGCGTTCTCGGCGTCATGCTCCCACCCGAGTGGCGCGAGGAACTGGTGCCAGCCTAGACCGCCTAAACTGCATATCCGATTTTGAATACTCAATGAGGCGCGGGCTAGTACCCCGCGCCTCTCTTATTGGGCCAGCCACCGTAACCACGCCTGCCAGCGGCGGTCCAGCTTCGCCCCGCTATGGCGTAAGCGGTTCGGGGCCAGGGCGAAGGCCCGGCACTCCGGCAGCGGGTGGTACGAGTCGGCCACCGGCTTGGGCACCCGTACTTGCTCCGCGAACATGGCGAAGCGGTCCGCCGTGCGCGCGTCGTACAGGTCGTAGACGCTGACATAGGCGCGGTACACCCCGCACCCACCCCGCGTAAAGTCCTCATCCCCAAAGTTGACCATCGGCTGGAGCGACCAACCCGTATAGCTGCTGCCCGACGTCCCACCGGCCACAAAATGCTGGCAGTGGCGGCAGGCGTCCAGGCGGAAGTCGCACCTGGGGCAGACACAATTGGGCCGCGCCTCGATGCGCCTGTCCGGCGTCACTGTCCAGGCGTCCTCAATCTCGGTGTCACACAGGGGGCAACGCAGGTTGGTCAGGCGGGCTAGCCGGCGTCGCTGGGCCTCTTCGCTCGCCAGGCGTGCCCGCGTCTCCGGCGTCAGACCCAAGCGTCGCGCTAGCCGGGCCGCGATGCCGTCCGCGCCAGCGGACAGCGTCAATTTAAGCAGGGTCTCCGCGAGGTTTGGCATAAGGGTTGCTTTATAGTGGGCGTAGTGCAAGTCAGAGACGAGGGTGGCACGCGAG
>JAHCIE010000142.1 GCA_026129385.1 Anaerolineae bacterium | reverse complement strand
GCCTGCCGGTCACAGATGCCCAGCAGGCCATCCTCGCCCCAGCGATACGCCCGCGCTCGCGCGTGGTCGTGCGGGAAGTAGTCCCACGCCGACCCGTCGGCGCTGTAGTCCTCGCGGACCGTGCCCCATTGCCGCTCGCTCAGGTACGGCCCCCACTTCTTCCAGGGGATGCCTGCCTCGCGGGCCTCGTTTAGCCGCTTCTGTTCCGTGACGTCGGTGAACCCGGTAACCTGTGGCGCTCCGCTGGTTGACATCTTGCGCTCCTTGCTCGCTGCTGTGTGCGGTCTGGCCCGGTATCACACGACAGCTGCATATAGCACGACTACCGACCGGGGACCGGCCCGGTAGCTGGTACCGGGAATCGACTTAGCCGTCTGCCAGTCAACGATGTCTTCGGGCGACGGGTGGGACGTGTCGATCCAACGCCGCCAGGGTGGGCCGCCCGTCGCCGGCAACTCGAAGTCGAGGGCCTCCCAGTATGCATTCAGGATGAAGTGGACGGTCATCGCCTCCTTCTCCATCACTACGGTGAAGGCAATGCTGTGGGAGTCGTCGCCCCAGTCAGGCTGGCCGAGATGCACCCCGTGCCAGGCCTGGCGCGCGTGCTGAATCAACCGGCTCAGGCTCAGCCGCTGCTCTTCGTGCGCCACGTCCCGCAGCAGTCGCCGCGCCGTGAGCAGGCTCACGAAGCGCTGGATGTCCGCGTGCTTCGCCAACAGCGACCAGTCGAACCACGTCGACTCGTCGTCGTGGCAGTAGGCGTTGTTGTTCCCGAATTGGGTGCGCCTCACCTCGTCGCCCATCAGAAGCATGGGCACGCCCAGCGCCAGGAGCGTCACGGCCAGGAAGTTCTTCACCTGCCTGTTGCGCAGCTCCTCGATCGCCGGGTCGTCGGTCGGTCCCTCGACCCCGCAGTTCCAGGTACGATTGTCATCCGCGCCGTCGCGGTTGTCTTCGCCGTTCGCCTCGTTGTGCTTGTGCTGGTACGACACCACGTCGTTGAGGGTGAACCCATCGTGACAGGCCACGAAGTTGATGCTTTGCTCCACTTCGCGATGCTCGTGACCATAGATACTGGGGCTGCCAACCAGCCGATCAGCGAACCGGCCGACCGAACCGCGCGCGGCGCGGAAGAAGTCGCGGGTGTCGTCCCGGAAGCGACCATTCCATTCCTTCCAGGCGTCGCCGATAAAACTCCCCACCTGATACAGCCCGGCCGCGTCCCACGCTTCGGCGATGAGCTTCGTACCGGCCAGTTCAGGGTCCGTCTCGATGTCCCACAGCACCGGCGGGTTCGGCAGGGGTCGGCCGTCGATGTCGCGCGAGAGGACCGATGCCAGGTCGAAGCGGAAGCCATCCACGTGCATCTCGGTTACCCAATAGCGCAGGCTATCGACGATCATGCGTCGAACGATGGGGTTGTTGGCATTGAGGGTGTTACCGCAGCCGGAGTAGTCCGCGTAGCGCGCCCCGCCTTGATCGAGGATGTAGTAGGTGGGGTTGTCGATGCCGCGCAGGCTCAGCAGTGGGCCGTCATAGCCGCCCTCGGCGGTGTGGTTGAATACCACATCGAGAATGACCTCGATGCCCGCGCGGTGCAGGGCTTTGACCATATCCCTGAACTCGGTCACTGGTCCCAATGGCGTCTGTCGCGAACTGTACGCCCGGTGGGGGGCAAAGAAGGATACCGGCTGGTAGCCCCAGTAGTTGACCACGCCGGACGGGCAGGCCTGGACGTCGAACTGGAATATGGGCAGCAGTTCGACCGCCGTGACGCCGAGCGCCTGGAGATAGGGGATCTTTGCGACCAGTCCGGCGTATGTCCCGCGCACCTCCTCCGCTACCCCAGTTATGGATGGCGGGTGAAGCCGCGGACATTATCTGTGATGATGGTTCGCGCGGACGGTGTCTGCAACGAAGTGTCGCCTTCCCAATCGTAGGCACTCGTGTCCGACCACGCCCTTCATAATGCTGCGGCTGTCACCTGCACGGGTCGTAACCTCCACCGGGTATGATCCTGCGGGACGACCATCTCGCGGCCTGTTGGGGTCCAGGAGAATTGCTGTCGGGTCGAAGCACGACAGCCCGCGGGCGGGGTCGAACAGGCAGACGCGGTGAGCGATCGGCCCGCTGGCAATCAGCACGAAGATGCCACCTGGCAGTGATAGGCTCAGTGCGGACAGGGTCGAGGGAGACTACGCGCGAGATCTGCAGCGTCGTCTTCCTGTCCAACACAAGATCGACACCCGTGGTGCGGGCTGAGCTAAAATTAGCGGCGCCGCCCTTCAGCGATTGTAGCGCCAAGAGCTGTGGCCGGCGGTCCTGTCAGGGTTCGCTAGCCCTCACTCCTTGTGCCATTACTGCACGTGCACGCTCTTATCTTCAATACTGACGGCATCGCCCTTTGAGGCTATGCCTTCGTGTCAAAAGCGCAATGAATATCGCCGCCATAGGGTGAAGCCCTGGGGCGGCGGGGACTGGCGCTGAGGCGTCATTTCCGCGCTGGGGGCTGAAAGCCGCCTGGTAGGCAATGCTGCCGCCGGCCAAGTGCGGCCAAGCACGGGTATGATAAGACCTTGCAGGGAAGGCAATAGAAGCACAAGTCCGCGAGTCACGAGCAACGCCCCAACCAGGCCGGCTAGAATGATAAGGCCCCAGTCCTTGGTGCCGCGCCGGAAGCGCCGAATCACCACCACGGCCACGACGCCGCCGATGATGGCGAGCAGCCAATCCAGCGCGCCGCTGGTAAGGCTGAAGAGGTCAAGGACTCCCAGCACGATGGCGGCGCCGGCGAGCGCGCTCAGCACCAGAATCACGATGTCCACGATGCCCCGCGCGAAGCCGGCGAACAGGAAGCCGAGCACAGCCAACCCGCCGACAACCGCGATTTGGAGCCACGGGTCGGCCGACCCTGGGAAGAGACGCAGCAAGCTCACGCCGAGCAATGCGCCAACCGATGCGCCCAGTACCGATAGGCGTCTACCAAACGCGAGGACGGCAAGACCTACGAGGATCAGAAGAATAGGGAACATGGCGAAGCCTCCTTAGTGTCTGGTACAGCCGGGGGCACGCTTGCGACCAGCTGCACTGCTCGAAACCCAGGCAAGATGAGAGAGTCGGATGATACAACGATATGCTACAGAATGCTAACACCCAGGGTATCGCCCTTCTGGGTCCATCGACGGTGTAGCCTGGCAGCGCGCGACGGGCCATGCCCGCGTCATTGGGGCGACGTTTCTTCCAGGTCTTCGAGCTGGAGGGTCAGGGCGTCGATGGAGACCTGGATCTCGCGGAAGGAGAGGCCGAGAGAAATCAGCAGGAACACGAGGCCCGCGCCGAATACCCACTGGCCGATAGTGGGTTGGCCGGCAAAGAGGAAGAACATGGACAGGACGCAGCAGAAAAAGCTGGTGATGCCAGACGCCTGCATGTTGCGGATGATGACGATGCGGTAGCGCAGGTTGTGCAACTGGCCCATGATGCGCGGGTCGGGCTGGGCGCGGTAGCGCGCATACAGGTCGCGCATCAGGTTGGCGAGGGTGAGGAAGCGATTGGTGTAGGCCAGCAGCAGTAGCGAGATGGCCGGGAAGAGCAGGGCGGGTGTCGTCAGAGTGAGTTCCACAGTCGCCTTCTAGTTGCTCGCGCTGGGTGGTCACCTCCAGCGCTTCAGGCTGTGGGCGGCGGGTGTGGCCGTCCAGCGCAAGCCTCTCCACCAGGAACTTGGCTTAGTCAGCGCTAGGCGGGAGACTGACCTTGCTGTAGACGTCGGCGAGAGGTAGCGCGCAGCCAATGGCGGGCAGGTCGATGACATCCTCGGCCTCGGTGAAAGCGGCAAAGAGCCACTGATTATCCGGCTGGCGTATGTAGAGATGGATCCGCCGCTCATCCTGGGCGACCAGGAGGTAGGTCACCAGGCCAGGGATGCGGCGGTAACTGTCGAACTTTTTGCCTCGGTCATAAGCCTCGGTCGAGGGCGACAGGACCTCGACTAACAGGGTTGGGTTGATCAGGATATCATGCTGGTCGTCCTCGAACTGCGGCTCATCGCAGACGACCACTACATCGGGGTACAGGTACCGATAGGTGCGCGGGATGCGGACGCGCATGTCGGCGGCGTAGACCTCACAAGGGCGGGCGCGCAACTGGGTGTTGAGCGCCGTGGCAAGGTTGACGGCGATGAGATTGTGGGCGCGGCTTGCGCCCGTCATGGCATACAGCGCGCCGTCCCAATACTCACTCTTCTCGTCCGCCACGCGATCGAGGGCGAGGTACTCCTGCGGGGTATAGGCCGGACTTCGCGCTGACGACATGGCCGCCTCCGTGAAGGAACGTCCGATACCGCCATTATAGGTCATTGGGCGGAAAGGCGCAATCACGTGGCGGGCGTCTCGACGTGCCGCGCCACCCAATCCAGGACGACGCGGAATACCTCTTCCTTGTCGTAGTCCTCGGTGATGATGTGCGCGCTGTTCTCCACCCACACGGCTTGCCTGTCCTGGCTGCCCAGGGCGGCCAGGATGCGCTCCACCCCCGACGGCGGGGCGACGGGGTCGTGGCGCGAGTGGACGAGCAACGCGGGCGCGGTGATGTCGGGCAGGGCGGCGCGCATGGCTGCGCCGAGCTGGTCGAATTGCAGCACGGCGCGCATGACCATGTAGGGGTAGGTGGGGTGACTGGCGCGGGCGTCGGGGTCGAGGATGCTGGAGCCGCGACGCTTGAACTGGTAAGGGCGGAAGGGGAGGGTCAGCCGCGCGCCAACCACCTGCCAGCGTGGCAACTCCCACATCGTGCCCATCGCGACCACGCCTGCGACCGGGAAGCGGGAGGCGGCGTATAGGGCCAGCACCGCGCCGAGGCTCAGGCCCATGACGAAGACCTGGTCTGAGCGGTCGGCGAGCAGGCCGAGGGCTACGTCCACGGCATCAACCCAGGTCGTCCAGGGCGTGGTGTCCAGGTCGGTGTAGCGGGTGGCGTGGCCGGGGAGGCGGATGCCGAGGGCGGTGTAGCCCGCTGCGTGGAGGCGCTGGCCCAGCTCGCGCACCTCGTAGGGGGTGCCGGTCAGGCCGTGGAGGAGGAGGCAGCCCACTCGATTACCGGGGTAGAAGAACGGCTCGCCGCCGGGGATGATGATCGGCTCAGGCATCGGGGGCCTGGCGGTGGAGGCGGGCGCGCAGGGCGGGGCGGCTAAGCGCCCACAGGACGAGCAGGCCCAGCGCGGCCAGGACAATGATGGCGTATAGCTTGTAGACGCGGATGGGCAGCAGAATCGCCAACGCGCCGCCGATGAGGGCGAAGGCATAGAACAGCAGGACGATGGTGCGTTGGGAGAGACCCAGGTCCAGCAGGCGGTGGTGGAGGTGGTCGCGGCTGCCCTGGAAGGGCGACTGGCCGCGCCGGGTGCGGGTGATGACCAGCCAGGCGACGTCGAGGATGGGCAGGCCGAGAATCAGCAGCGCGGTGGCGACCTTGGCCGGGGCCAGGATGGCGAACGTCGCCAGGCCGTAGCCCAGGACGGCCGCGCCCGCCGTGCCCATGAACACGCGGGCCGGGTGGAAGTTCCAGGGCAGGAAGCCGAGACACGCGCCTGCCAGAGCCAGGGCGAACAGGGCCACCGTCACCTGCCCCAGGGAGTAGGCGTGCCAGGCGAACAATAGCGCGGCGATGAGGGCCACCCCGCCCGCCAGGCCGTCGAGGCCATCGAGGAAGTTGACGGTGTTCATCATGCCGACAATCCAGAACACCGTGAAGGCCATGGCTGCCCAGGTAGGCAGGACGATAAACTCGGCCGTCTCGCTGGTCAGCGGGTTGCCGAAGACCTCGATCCAGACGACGTGCCAGATGGCGATGCCGGCCAGGAGAAGCTGGAAGCCGAGCTGGGGCAGCGGACGCATGGGCCGCCAGTCGTCGAGCATGCCGAAGACCAGGGCCACACCCACGCCCAGCATCACGCCTTCGATACGCCACCAGTCTTCGGGATCGGTGGGCTGTGGCACCCAGCCCCAGGTGTGGACCAGGTAGGCGAGACCGGCCGCGACGACGAAGCCGAGGGTCAGCCCCACGCCGCCCCAGCGCGGGATGACACCGCGATGGACGTGCTTGGCCTCCTTGGGGATGTCGACAGCGCCCACCGCGCGAGCGGCGCGCATGACCAGGGGCATGACCAGCCAGGTCACCAGGGCGGCGACGCCAAAGATGAGGGCGGCGGCGGGGGCCAGCATGGCTCAGCCGGTCCCGAACTGGCGGTCGCCCGCGTCGCCCAGGCCGGGCATGATGTAGCCCGCCGGCCAGGGATCGCCCTCGCGGCTGAGGCGCTCGTCGACGACACCAATATGGATGGGCACGTCGGGGTGGGCAGCGCGCAGGCGAGTGATGCCCTCCGGCGCGCCGATCAGGCCGACGTACTTGATGCGCCGCGCACCCCACTGCTTGAGAATATCCACCGTCGCCACGGCCGAGCCGCCGGTGGCGAGCATGGGGTCGAGGACGAGGACCACCGATACGCGCGGCTCGACGGGTAGTTTGTTGTAGTAGGTGACGGGTTTGAGGGTATGCTCGTCGCGGTAGAGGCCGATGTGCCACACCTCGGCTGAGGGCATCATCTCCCAGATGCCCTCCACCATGCCCAGCCCGGCGCGCAGTACGGGTACGAGGCCAATCTTCTCAGCCAGTTGATGGCCGGTCGTCTGGGCCAGGGGGGTCTGGACGGTGATGTCACGCAGCGCCAGGTCGGCGGTAGCTTCATAGGCCAGGAGGATAGACAGCTCGCGCACCAGCTCACGAAATTTCTTCGGCTCGGTACGGGCATTGCGCAAGAGGGTCAGCTTGTGCTTGACGAGGGGATGTTGCGATGGAAAAACAAGGCTGTCGTCCACGAGTCCTCCCGGCGGCGAGTCACTACGCTCTAATAATACACGGGACCCGCGAAAGAGGCACGTTAGAGAGTCAAAGAGCCTGGTCCGCGCTGCGGGCCAGGCTCTTTCCAGGCATGGTTATGAAATTTACCAGGCGCGGCGCTTCTCGCGCACCTGCTTGCACTTGACGCACAGCGTCGTCTCAGGGAGCAGGGCCAGCCGCTCGGGGTCAATGGGTTGACCGCACTCCTCGCAGATGCCGTAGTTTCCCTTCCGCGCCGTCGCCAGGGCGTAGTCAATCTCTTCGATCTTGCGCTCCAGATTTTGAATCAGGGCCAGGGTTTTCTCGCGCTCGGCCACATCGGGGTCGGCCTCGTCGCTGGCCTCATCGAGGGCGACGACAACGAAGCCCTGCAAGCGCTGGATCTCGGCGAGGGTTGCTTCGCGCTCCTGTTCCAGGCTTGCGGTTCCATTCATGGTCATGGGCGTTGCTCCTGGGCCACGTCGGCCCTTTCGTCTGCCAGGTCGTCCCGTCCTGGGGACTGAAGGTAAGATGATTCTGTCAGGATAGCCTTACCCGCTTTGTCAGAAAACGAGCTATACGGTATAATACATATGTGCTAGAAACGGCCAAGGATGCAGACCATGATCGACCGTTCCGTGTCGCCCCAGGCGCAGCCTGAAGACAAGAGCCTGGATAACACCCTTCGCCCGCAGCGCCTCGCCGACTATCGAGGCCAGGACCGCGTGAAAGAGAACCTGGAGATTCTCATCCAGGCGGCGAAGAAGCGCGGCGAGGCCGTTGACCATCTGCTCCTGTACGGGCCGCCTGGCCTGGGCAAGACCTCGTTGAGCCAGATCGTCGCCACGGAGATGGGTGTCAACATCAAGATCACGTCTGGCCCGGCCATCGAGCGCCCCGGCGACCTGGCGTCGGTCCTCACCAATCTGCGCA
>JAHCIE010000141.1 GCA_026129385.1 Anaerolineae bacterium | reverse complement strand
CGGCAACGGTGGGCGCGGCCTGCTGCGCGGCGGGGGCCTGGGCGCAGGCGGTCGCCGCGATCAGCAGTAGCAGGGCGGTCACGATGAGAACCACGTTTCGGACACGATACATGGCGACTCCTCCTGGTGATGAAACGGGGGCGTAGCGATCCCGCAACCGGCTGAGTTACAAGTCGATTGTCGACCGCGGGTACGGAGGGGCATCATACTCGGAATGAAGCTCGATGTCAACCGCGTGAGGCAGGGTCAGGCAGCGTCCAGGGGTTCGGCGCTGGTATCGCCGTGGCGGAGCGTACGCGGCGCGAGGCGATCGATGCGTAGGATGAGCTGGCAGTGGGGATCGGGGCAGGTGATGCGGGTATCGGTCGCCATCCAGTCGGCGCGCTGCAAGGGCCGCTGCTTGGCGGGGATGAGGGGCAGCGCGCTTTGCAGGGCATAGAGACAGAAAGGGCGACCGTCGGGCAGATACAGCTTACCGCCGCGCGCCTCGAAGCCGTCGCCAACGCGCATGTCGCAGGTGCAATGGGGGCCGACGGCCTCGACGACGACGCGCACGTCGTAGAGGACGAATTCATCGGCGGCGAGAGGAATGCGATCCACGAGTTAGCGGCCCAGGAGGGCGTCGGCCACCAGGCGCGTATACATCTGCGCGCCCTCGGGCCGCAGGTGAATGCCATCCTGCCAGAACAAGTCAGGGCGGTCGGCGCTGGCGCTGAGCCAATCGACCAGGGTGGCATTCGGATAGCGGGACACGCCCTCGGCGATGACCCGGTTGTTGGGCGCTTGCCACGGACGCGGCACTTTGACATTGACGAAGATGATGCGGCGGTCGCCGACGGCTTCCATGAGCTGGTCGAACTGCGCCGCGTTGAACGTGCCATTGTTGCCCATGTGGACGACGACAGTGGGGGCGAGCTGACCGCTGTCGCGCCAGGAGCGCACGATGTCGACGGCATTGCCAGTCTGGCGGCTGACGGCAGCGTCGATACGCGCGCCGGGGATGCCGGCTTGCATAGCCGCCGCCGCGCCGAGCATCACCGAGTCACCGATCGCCGACACGCGCACGCTCGGCGGGACTAACGCCAGACTCGCGGGGGGCGGGGAGGGCGCGGCGGCCTGGGGAGCCGGTGGCGCGGACGCCTGGACAGAGTCACCAGACTGGAGCCTGGTGGTCCCCGTGGCCGAGGCGACGATAGGGACGTGAAGGGTGGGCGCGGCGGCCTGAAGGTCATCCCCGGGCAGCCAGCCCTGGGACTCACCCTCAGCCTGCACGCGATACCACACGCCATCGTCCGACTTGCCATCGATAGTCACCGCCGCATGCGCCGGCAGCCCGCGCACGGTATTCGCGAGATCGTCGGGACGCTCGCGCAGGCTGACTTCGCCGCGCGCCCGGGCCTCGACCGTCGAGGGCAGGGCCTTGACATCCGGCGGCGGGGCAATATCCCAGGGGCTTTCTGGTGCGGTCAGACTCAGGGGGGCGTCTGTCGCCTGGGGCTGCTCATGGGCGAGCTGAGGCGGCGCAGTCCACGTCGTATCGGCCGGCGCGGCGGACGCGCTCGTGACCAGGGGCGGCGACGCGGGCGAGCCAGACACTGCCGGCGCCGCCGCGTCGGAGACGCCCTCGGGGAGTGGAGACCCGGCGGCCTCGGCGACGGGTGGCAAGATGGGGTTCAGGCCGGTGTCGATGGACTGGACTTGCAGGTACTCCGGCGGGGCCGGTTCAGGCGCGCGGACCAGGGCAATGGTCAGGGCGACGACGAGGACGACCAGCGCGCCCACTGCACCCGTCCAGCGCAGGGCGAGGGCAGTGCGCTCGCGGCCGGTTGAAGCGCGCAGGCGATTCCAGTTGCGCCCCAACGCGCCGTGGCGGATGGGCGTCTCCACCAGGCGGTAAGATAGCTCGGCCAGGACCACCGTGACGCCGACGCGCAGCCCCAGCAGGGGCAGGCCCTCCAGCATCATGTCCAGTTGCGGGCGGGTCACCATGTACACGGGCCAATGCCAGAGATAGATGCCGTAGGAGCGCAGGCCGATCCAACGAAGGATGCCCCAACCCAGCGCCGCCGACAGCCATCCGGCCGCCGGATGGGCGACGGCGGCAATAAGGGCGGCCGTGACCAGGGCGACGAGGGCGAAGCCACCGTAGTAGAGGAAGGGGCTGTACTCGGTGGCGAAGGAGAACAGGGCCAGCAGGGCGACGAGGGCAGCAACACCCATGCCCTGGACGAGGGCTTTGTCGCGCGTCGTGTACCCCTTGACGGTGGCGCGCAGGGTGTCGGGGGCCCAGACGAAGGCCAGGGCGCAGCCGATGAGAAAGCCCGCCGCGCGGGTGTCCGTGCCGTAATAGACGCGAGACGGGTCGATGTTGGGCTGGTAGAGGTAGGCCATCCACAGCGTAGACGCGGCGGCCCCGGCCAGGATGGCGGTCAGCACCCAGCGCCGCCGCCAGACACTCATGCCCAGGGCAATGAGGATAGGCCAGAAGAGATAGAACTGCTCCTCGACGGCCAGCGACCACAGGTGGCGCAGCAGAGAGGGGCGGCCGACGGCCTCGAAGTAGGACTTCTCGGTAAAGATCAGATACCAGTTGGTGACATACGCCAGGGCGGCCAGCACGTCGCCCCGCAGTGAGGCGACCTCGTTGTAGAGGAAGACGGCGGCGTACAGCATCGTGACGCCGAGCAGAAGATAGAGGGCGGGGAGCAGGCGGCGGGCGCGGCGGAGCCAGAAGGCTTTGAGATCGATATGACCGTGGCTGCGCCACTCGGCCAACAGGAGGCCGGTAATGAGGTAGCCGCTGATGACAAAGAAGACTTCGACGCCGAGGAAGCCGCCGGGAATCCACTGTAGGTCGGCGTGATAGAGCAACACGGCGATGACGGCCAGGGCGCGCAATCCGTCCAGGCCGGGGAGATAGGGAAAGCGCGCCTCCTTGATGGCTCGCCGCGCCTTCCGTGGCTGTTCCTTCAGTTCCACAGTCGCCATGTCGCTCTCCTGGTCACGCTCGTCCCGTACAGCGGTCTACGGTGACACAGGTCCCCCTTGTGGTCAGCAGGGCGGAAGGGCGTGGGTCAGCCGAAGCGTGGGCCAGATTACGCGCTAATTGTACTCCCAACGGGGGCCGGTCGCAAACGAGAAACAGCGTCCTAGCCCGACACCAGAATGATGTTGGCGTAGGCGGTCGCGTCCCCCGTGCGCACCGTGCCGCGCGCCTCGGCGGCCAGGTGCTTGAATTCGACATGGGACATGACTTCCAGCCGAACGTCGCCAACGATGTCGCGGATGGCGTCGATGTAGTGCGGGCTGATTTCAGTCATCTCCTGGGTGATGATCACCCGGTCCAGGCTGAACTCAGCGGCGACGGCGCGCAGCACATCCAGCACAGTCGGGATGCCGCTGACGAGGGCCAGGTCGATGCGCTGCGGACCGATGGGGACCGGGAAGCCGCTGTCGCAGACGGTGATCCAGTCGGTGTGGCCCGTGGCGGCCAATAGCTCGCACAGGCCGGGGTGGAGGATGCCGCTCTTCTTCATGGCGCGTCGCCCCCCGCCAGGGTCTTGCCTAGCGACGCATAGTAGCGCCGCTTTTGCTCCAAAGTCACCCGGTCGCGGAAGCTCTGTGCGGCGCGGCCCAGGTAGTAGGTAGTCGCGCCGCTGTCCGGTTCGACCACCACCGACACGATGCCCCATCCCTCGCCGCCCAGCCGCGCCAGCTCGGCCTGGCTCGTCGTGATGCGGTACTCCCACCTCGTCATGCGGCCCTCCTTATCACCAGGATGGCTGGCAGGATAAGGCATAGGACGCAGGATGTCAACAAGCGGCGCATGCGCCCGGCTCAGCGGGTTGGCGCGACGCTCCGCCCTGGCGGGGCATAGCCCGTCATCTCCACGTAGCCGTAGCCCTCGGCCATGCCCGCGACCTGGACGGCCCCTTCCCAATAGGCGTAGGAGACGTCCAGTTCCTGGTCCGGCGCGAGCGGTGTCACCTGAAGGTCGATGCCCTGGGCGGGGATCTGGAACCGCCAGCGCGCCGGGTAGACCGCACCCGTGCGCGGGCTGGTCCATGTCGCCAGCACGTCGATCTTCACATCGTCGCGGCTCAAGGGGATGGTCGCGCCATCGGCGGCGACGAGGCTGCCGCTGGATTGCGGCTCGGTCGCGCCATCCGTGCGGCGTAGCTGGTAGAACATGATCTCGCGGTTATCGGCCAGCTGGAGTGCGAACCAATCCCAACCCACCGTGTCCGGCCCCAACGCGCTCGTTCCAAACTCGCGGTCGAGCCAGGCCGTCCCGCTGACGCGGTACGTCTGACCGTCGAGGGTCAGCGTACCGTCGGCTTCGAGACGGGTCAGACTGTAGTAGTACGAGGCGTTGCCAGGCTCGTCGCTCTTCTGCGATAGGCCTTGATTGCCCTGCAACACGACGGGTTTGACAGGCCGTAGTCGGACATCGAGGCGATTGTTGCCGTTGGCCGCCCGCAGCCGCACCGCGTCGCCGTCCGCCCCCGCCTCCCAATCCTCCAGCCATACCCGATACGGGTCCGCCTGCGCGCCCGCCAGCCCGGCCGCGCCGCGACTGAAGCGCTCGGCCGACACGAACCGATCATCGGAGGCGCGGGTCATGGCAAAATGAGCCATGTAGGCCTGGCGCGTGGCCCAGTCAGAGGCGCGGGCGGGCGCGCCCGGTATCTCAGGCGCGAGGCCCTGGCGGAAGAAGGTCAGTTGGAAGCCGAGGCGTTCGCCGTCTTCGGCTTCCAGGTTGCCCGTGTAGTACCACCACTCGGTCTTGTACTCGGGATGGGGACCATGATCGCGGGGGAACTGAAATGCGCGGGGCGCGGTGACGCGGGCAAAGCCGCTATCGGCGGGAGCCTGTAACGCCGCAATAGCCGCTGACGTGGTCTGCCCCCGCGGCGGCGCACCAGCGCGTAGCGCCCAGGCGGCAAGACCGCCGAGGCCCACCACCAGGGCCAGTGCAACTAACCAGCGCATCGGCGATTGGCTCGTGGCGTCGTCGGGGGCGCGATCAGGCGCGCCCCACTACTGTTCCCGACGGCTGCGAGGAGGAACCCGTCTGGCCCGGCTGCGACGTGAGCCACAGCCGCAGAATCTCGTGGATACCGCCCAGCGTCACCAGACCCAGGTATACCTCACCATCATACACGGCCGCCACAGGTGAGTTCTTCTCCGCCAGGATGTTGCGCACCTCATACAGCGTCTGCTCGGCGTCCACACGCAGGAAATCGCGCTGCATGATACCGGCGATATAGGCGTCGCCCGTCCCAGCAGCGGCGGCCCGCCGCAGGTCCGCCTCGGTCACGAGCCCCATCACCTGGCCGTTGAACATGACGGCGAAACTCGGCTGGCGTGTCGCGATCAGGAGCGGCATCACCTGGCTCAGCCGGTCGCCCACGTTCAGCGTCACAGCATAAGGGTTCGCAGCGTCGCGCGCCTTGACCCGGCTCAGGATTTCGCGCGCCCTCGCCTCACCCGTCTCGGCGCTGGCGCCGAAGAAGACGAACGCGGCGATTAGAATCAACAGGAAGTTGGTGGTGAACAGACCGACGAAACCCAGGCCCACTGCCAGTACCTGGCCGAGGCGCGCCGCGATCTGCGTGGCGCGGGCATTGCCCATACGCATCGCCAATAAGGCGCGGAACATGCGCCCCCCGTCAAGGGGAAAGGCCGGGATCAGGTTGAACAGCACCAGGCTGACGTTCGCTATCAGCATCCACCACACGAGGGTATTGAGGCCGGGCGCGGGCCGACCGTCAGCCAGGCTGGGCAGGTCGAAGCCCAGCAACGGCATCAGGACCAGCAGCACAGCGATGATGGCCACATTCACCAGCGGCCCGGCGGCGGCAATGACCAGCTCATGCCTGGGCTTGTCAGGGTTGCGGCCCAGCAACGCCACGCCGCCCAGCGGCATGAGCAGAATTTGCTTGACAGGGATGCCCAGACGCTGCGCGACCAGGCTGTGCCCCAACTCGTGCAGTAAGACGCACACAAACAACAGCAGCGTCACGAGCACGCCGAACAGGGCGGCTTGCCCGTTGCCCAGGCTGCCACCCCACTGCATCGCGCCCAGCAGCAGAATGAAGAAGAAGGTAAAGTGGACACGGATGTCGATGTTGGACACCCGCCCCAGACTAAAGGACCAATTCATGGCTCCGCTCCTTCGCTTCCCACACGCACTAACCCATCGCAGGCGACGACTAACGACTCTGTCCGACACCAGCCCAACAATGCTACATCCTACACTACGTTAGACGGCGTGAAGCGTCGCAAAATTGCCCCGCCGAGCGCCGACTCTTATCGGCCTCTCAGGCTGCGCCGCCATGCGCGCGCCCCACACGCCCTGCGCCTACCTGTCTCACGCGGCAACGCCGCCGCGCCGCCCCGCGATAAAAGCGAGGCGACGCGGGGTTGCCCCCACGCCGCCTCTGGATGTTGGCGCAGCTACGGGCAGGGAGGTCCTACCCTACAGCCAGTATCTACAAGCCGACACTACTGACCGCCAGCCAGCCCGGTCGCGCCTCAGCCGCGCCCTCGATGGCCGCCTGCGCACCGAGAACGACCACATGGCCGCGATCCTTGACGGCTTCCAGCGTCTCACCGAAGCGATGGAAGTCGGCGAGGGTGGCGCTCAGCACCTGGTCGCGCATCACCTGGCGCATCTCGTCGCTCTCACCCAGCAGGTAGCGTTCCATGGATACCCAGCCCTTGGCGTCAGGCAGGCGGTAAGTATCCATGTCGCCGATCGCCCCGACAATAGTGCGCGTCAGCTCCTGTTTGGGCATGTCTAGCCGCCGCAGATAGGCGGCGGCCTCGTCGTAGTTGACAAGCGTCTCCACGAGGTTAGGATCGCGATAGGAAAGGAAGTTGAACACGCCGGAGAAGCGATCGAAGGAACTGAAACCGCCATAGGCCCCGCCCTGGACGCGCACCCGCTCCCATAGGAAGGTGGTGTTGAGTACGCGGCTGACCACGGCCAACGAACCGTCGTACTGATAGCCCAACTTGTACAGGTCCGCCCCCTTGCCCACGTAGTTAATCTGGCCGGGGATGATGAGGCCTTCATTGTCTGGGGCCAGGGTCGGCATCCAGGTCTGCGGAAGTACCGGTCGCGCGGGCAGCGCGGCCAGGAAGGCGTCCAGTTGCGGCGCGAGCGTCCGCCAGTTGTCGGCATCGAGTGTCACATTCACGGTCAGCGCGGTGCGGTTGACGACAGTCGAGCGTACTCGTTCCAGGGCAGCCACGACGGCCGGCCAGTCCGAGTCGATCTGGTCGATGAGCCGCCGTGTAAAATAGAGGCTGGACAATCCCCCCATCTGCTCGCTGACCCAATCGGCCGTATTGAACTTCGCGCTGAGACGCGAGCCGACCACAGCATGCCCACTGTAGATGATGCTCTGCTCCTGGCGGGCCTTGGCTTCCAGAGCCATCTGGCGGAAGCGTGGCTGGTTGTCCAGGCGCACGTTGAGCAGGACATCGCGCAAGATGTCGAACAAGTCGCCCGTCTGGTGCGGCATGCCCTTGCCGCGCAGAAAGAAATGAGCGGCCGTCTGGTTTGTGCCCCGAATCAAGGAGGCGCGGCTGGCGCGACCGATACCACCGGTCTTGCTGCCGATGCGCTGCGAGAGTCTGATGAAGTCTTCGCGCTCCGTCCCCATCTCTAGCAGGGCGCGCCCGAACAGTGGCACGTAGGGCAGCAGGTCCTGGGGCACGGCGCGCAGGTCGAAAGCCAGGTCAAGATAGGCCACACCGTTGGTGAACAGGTCGTGGTAGAGAAGCGTGGCTCCCTGGCGCTGCTCCACCGCCAGCGGGATGGGCTTGTTGGTCTTGGGCAGG
>JAHCIE010000140.1 GCA_026129385.1 Anaerolineae bacterium | reverse complement strand
ACCGACGACAGGCCCGTGACCAATCGCATGCCAGGGCGATGAGTGCGAGGGGCGGGGTCTCGCTGCCCGTCGAGCGCAGAGTGGAACTTGAATCTGCGGGTCAACGCGCCTACAGTATAGGTATGCTTCGCCTGCGGGCCTTGTGACCGTCGGTCGACCAGCCCACTTCGAGCGGGCTGCGTATTCTTGCCGCCGACTTCGAGTCGGCGGCCCTGGTGAGACCTCTCATGCCCCCGCCTGCCAACAATCCCCTGCCCACTGCGAAAGTCTGTATCATGGCGAGGCCAGGCCGTGATTGACGAGCACAGCTACGACGGCCTGCCACTTCAGACAGGCGACATCATCTGCACCCAGAACGGCCAGCCGCGCAGCCTGGCCGGCCAGTTCTGGTACGCCGTCGGCCGCCTGGTCCCTGGCGAGATCGACCACGTGGCCGTCTACGTCGGGCCGGGCGGGCGGCTGGTCGAGGCGGGAGCGCGGGGCGTCATCGCCTATACGATGGCGGGCGACACGTGGGACGCCTTCAAGCTGCGCCAGGAGCGCGCCCTACGCGACACCCTGATCGGCGTCGCATATCCGTTGTTGGGGTTGGGCCTGTCTCTGGACGAGGAGACGCGCATCCGCGAGGACGTCGCTGAGTTCTGCCTGGCCCAGGCGGCGGCGGGCAAGCCCTACAACCCTATCTACCCGTTGGCTGAGACCGACGCCTGGTTCTACTGTAGCCAGTTGGCATATCGCGCCTACCAGGCCCACGGCATCGACCTCAACTGCAACCGAGGCGTGCCGCGCGGTCCCGGCCTGAACCAGATTGTCTTCCCTGAGGAGATCTGGCAAGCCTGCCCTCATCGGCGCGTGGGCGGCAGCATCGAGACGCCCGACGACGCTGTAGGGCGGTCTGCCACCCCATCCGCCGCTGGCCGGGTGGGCCAGGCGCTCCCATGAAGGGCGATGTGGTGGCGTTGGGGCGCACGGCCGAGGTGCTCGACTGGGGCGACGGCCGTGTCCTGAAATTGTTCTACGCCTGGTGTCCTCTCGCATGGGCGGATCGCGAGGCGCGAGCGGCGCGTGTCATCGATGGGCTGGGGCTGCCCGCGCCAGCTCTCCTGGACGAGGTGGCGGTCGAGGGGCGGCGCTGTCTGGTCTACGAGCGCGTCGACGGCCCCAACCTGCTGGACGCGCTGTTCGCTGATCTATCCCAGGCGCCGACCCTCATCGGGCAGTTGGGCGCGCTCCACGCCGAGGTGCATCAGCGACATGCGCCGGGCCTGGACGCCATCAGGGACGCCCTGCGCTGGTCCATCGAGCGCGCCGAGACCACGCCGGCCATCCGCGACGCGGCGCTGGCGCGGTTGGCCGGGCTGCCCGATGGTGACTGCCTGCTGCACTTCGACTTCCACCCGCAACAGGTCTTGGTTACGGCGCGCGGGCCGATCATCCTGGATTGGATGACGGCCGCTCGCGGCCATCCTCTGGCCGACGTGGCGCGCACCACCATGCTGTTCCGGGTAAGCGCGAAGCCGGGCGGCAGCGCGGCCGAGATGGCCGTCATCGATGCCCAGCGCGCTACGCTGCTGCGCCGCTACCTGGCGGCGTACCTCGCGGCGCGGCCCGACCTGGACCGCGAGGCATTGGATCAGTGGCTGCTACCAGTCGCCGTGGCCCGCCTGGAAGAAGGCATCGCAGGCGAGCGTGGGCCGCTGCTATCCGTCATCGAGGAGCAACTATGACCGTCTCTATGGCCCGCGACCCCCACCGCAACGCCGTCGTGCTGACGGCGGGCACGGCCCTGGGCCAGGCCGACGCGGCCATGATTCTCGTCCACGGGCGTGGCGCATCGGCCGACGATATCCTAACGCTCGCGCCGGAGCTGAATCGCCCCGACTTTGCCTATCTCGCGCCCCAGGCGGCGGGCAGTACGTGGTACCCCTACTCGTTCCTCGTGCCCACCGCCCAGAACGAGCCGTACCTGTCGTCGGCGCTGGCGCGGCTAGGCGCTGTCCTGGCCCACGTCGAGGCGGCCGGGCTGCCGCCGCAGCGGGTCATGCTGCTCGGCTTCTCCCAGGGCGCGTGCCTGGCGCTAGAGTACGCCGCCCGCCATGCCCGGCGCTACGGCGGGCTGGTGGGCCTCAGCGGTGGCCTCATCGGCCCCGACGGCGCGCCCCGCGACTACGCCGGCTCGCTCGACGGTACGCCGATCTTCCTGGGCTGTAGCGACGTGGATTTCCACATTCCAAAGGAGCGGGTCATCGAGAGCGCCGACGTGCTGCGCCGCCTGGGGGGCGCGGTGGACGCGCGGCTGTATCCGGGCATGGGGCACACGATCAACGAGGACGAGTTGGAGGCGGTGCGGCAGATGATGGCCGCGCTATGAGTCGATGAAATAAGGAGTGCATCGTTATGGCGAACCCAGTCAAGCGCAAGACCAGCCCGAAGCGCGCATCGGGTGTCAGGCACATCCATGTCGTGTGCCCCCAGTGCGGCAAGCGCGTCAACGTGCCCGCCCAGTTGAACGCGAGCCAGCGCGCCTACCCGTGCCCCAACTGCAAGGTTCCCATCAGCCGCGCCTTGATCGAGGCGACGGTGGCGGAAGAGGCCGCCCGGTCCACTGAGCCGGGCGAGGCGAGCGATGCATAGGCGGCACCGGCACGTGCGCCAGCGCGGCCCCCGCCCTGGCGTTCGCTACCCGGCCGTGAGCAGGGCGCAGTCAGCATGACCCACCGCGCCCGCCGCAGCTACCCCATCTCGTCGGCGAAGAGCTTCTCCTGGACCTCGCGCGGCAGCGGCGTTGTCTTGCGCCGTCGCTGGATGCGCAGGCTGATGCGTCCCAGGATGAAATTGACCACGAAGTACATGATAGCGACGACAAAGTAGGTCTCCAGCGGGTTGCGGAACCCCTGGAAGACGATGCGCCCGCGTTGGGCCAGCTCGACCGTGCCGATAATCGCGCCCAACGAGGTGTCCTTGACGACGGTCGTAAACTGGGCGATGAGCGTCGGCAAGACACGTCGAAAGCTCTGGGGCAGAATCACGGACTGCATCATGCGTGGATAGGTCATCCCCAGGGCCTGGGCCGCCTCAAACTGGCCCTTCGGCAACGAGACGATGCCCGCGCGAATCACCTCGGCGTTGACGGCGGCGGTGTACAGAGTCAGGGCAATGATGACCGCCAGCGCATCCTTTGAGACAAAGGGCAGTTGCCCCGAGCCTAACCTGAAGAACATGTAGAAGATGAGCAGCAGCACCGGCAGCGAGCGGATGCCCTCGATATAGGCGATGGACGGCCAGCGAATGAAGCCCCGCCCCGACAGGCGACCCAGGGCGAACAGCGTCGCCAGGGGCAGGCTGACCAGGATGGCGACCAGGGCCACGCTTACCGTCCACACCAGCCCAAAGGCCAGGAACTGAAGGGTAGAGAGTCGAAACAGAGGCTCGAAATTGGCAAGCTCCATGCCCCCCTCGCGGCCGAGGCCGAACACGAAGGGCAGCATCAGCAAGAGCAAGGCGACCCCAACCGGCGCGAGCCAGGGTTCCCAATTGACGGAGCGGCCGGGCAGCCGCCATTCGGGGCGCGAGGTAGGTGGGCGAGGGATCATGCCTGGCTCTCAGTTCTGGATCACGAGCTTGCGCTCGACGGCATTGACCAACGCGGCCAGCGGGATGGTCAGCACGAGGTAGATGAGGCCAGTCACAAAGTAGATGTCACCGTTGAAGGTGCGGCTCTCGATGAGTTGGGTCTTGTACATCAGTTCCTGGACGGCGATGGCGCTGGCGATAGAGGTGTTCTTGGTCAAGGCGATGAACAGGTTACCGAGGGGCGGGACGATCATGCGGAACGTCTGTGGCAGCAACACGTAGGCCAGCAGCTGCACGTAGGACATGCCGAGGGAGCGGCCCGCCTCTACCTGCCCCTGGCTGATCGACTCGATGCCGGCCCGCACGACTTCGCCCACGTAGGCCGAGGTATAGGCCGTCAGCGCCACAATCGCGCTGTTGCTATAGTCCACGCCGACCGGGTCGAGGCGGATGCCCGCAAAGGGCAGGCCGGCGAAGACGAAGAACATGACGATCAGCAGCGGGATGTTGCGGAAGAACTCAATGTACCCCTCGGCCAGGGCGCGCAGTGGCAGCCAGGGCGACACGCGCAGAATGCCAAGCAGCGTTCCGAAAATCAGGCTCAAGATACCCGATACCACGGACAGGTAGAGGGTCATCCGCAGACCGGCCATCAGTTCCAGCGCAATCACCGTGTCCATCCGGTCTCCTTACCCAACGAGACCCGAAGGGTTGCCGCCACCCTTCGGGTCTGCTCAGCTAGCTGGTGGCGCGATCGTGGCGCGCCTACTTCACCTCGCGCCAGTCGGCGGGCGGCGGATTGGGGACCTTGATGCCCGGCAGGTTCTTGGCGTACAAGGCCGCCCACGTGCCATCCTTGATCATCCCCTCCAACGCGGCGTTGACGGCCTCGAGCAACTCCTTGTTGCCCTTCTTGACGCCCATCGCGTACGGCTCGACGGTGAAGCGCTCGTCGGGAACCTTGTACTTGTTGGGCGACTGCTTCACGAAGCCGAGCAGGATGTTGTCGTCCGTCGTGACCGCGTCGACGCGGCCGGCGTCCATCGCCTGCACGCATTCGGAGTAGGTCTGGAACAGGACAACGTTTGCCTGGGGCGCTTTCTCGCGGATATTCTTCTCCGATGTTGACCCGGTCACGCTGCATACCGCCTTGCCCGCCAGGTCCTTGAGGCCGGTAATTGTGCTGTTGGCCGGGACGAGCAGGCCCTGACCCGCAACGTAGTAGGCGCGGGTGAAGTCGATCTGGTTGGCGCGGTCGGCGTTGGCCGTCATCGTCGACGCGATGAGGTCCACCGTGTCGTTCTGCAGGAAGGGAATACGGTTAGCCGACACCGCCTGCTGGAACTCGATGGCATCCTCGCTACCGAAGATGTATTTGGCGATACCCTTCGCCAGGTCCACATCGAAGCCCTCGAGCTTGTTGGTAGCCGGGTTGAGGAAGCCGAAGGTGGGCACGTCGTACTTCACGCCCACGATGACCTTACCGCGATCCTGAACCTTGCGGAGCGCGGTTCCCTCGGCGGCCTTGGGCAGGGCCGCCCCGGCCGACTTGGCAGCGCCTCCTGCGGCAGCGGCGACGGTGGGCGCAGCAGCCTTAGCGGCGGCGGCGACGGTAGGCGCGGCGGCCTGGGCGGCGGCGGCGATGGTAGGCGCGGCGGCCTGGGCGGCGGCGGCGATGGTAGGCGCGGCGGCCTTAGCAGCAGCGGCGACGGTGGGCGCGGCCTTCTCGACGGCGGCCTGCTGCTGCGGTGTGCAGCCGGTCACGGCTATGATGAAGGCAGCCATCAACACGACCATCAGAACAATCTTGCGCATAGGGGTTTCTCCTCCTTGCTCCTGGCGGTGGTTGAACGAAGGGCGATCCCGACGGTGCGGCGGGCGCGGGGTACGGGTGGCCTAGTGCTTCAAGATATTGTTGAGGAACTGCTTGGTTCGCTCGTGCTGGGGATTGCTGAACAGTTGCGCAGGCGTCGCCACTTCGACGATCTGCCCGTCATCCATGAATACCATGCGATTGGCGACGTTGCGGGCGAAGCCCATCTCGTGGGTGACGACGACCATCGTCATGCCCTTGCCCGCCAGGGCGACCATCACATCGAGCACCTCCTTGATCATCTCAGGGTCCAGGGCCGACGTCGGCTCGTCGAAGAGCATAATCTTGGGCTGCATCGCCAGGGCGCGGGCGATGGCGACGCGCTGCTGCTGGCCGCCCGACAGTTGAGCGGGGTAGGCGTCCGCCTTCTCCGGGATACCAACCGTCACCAGCAGCTCGCGCGCCCGTTGCTCGGCCTCGCCCCTGGACATGTGCTTGACTTTGATGGGGGCGAGCGTGATATTCTCGAGAGCGGTGAGGTGCGGGAACAGGTTGAACAACTGGAACACCATGCCCACTTCCTGGCGCAGCTTGTTGATGGGGGCTTTAGGGTCGTGGACGGGCACACCATCCACCCAGATCTCGCCCTTCTGGATCGGCTCCAGGCGGTTGATGCTACGGATAGTCGTACTCTTGCCGGAGCCGCTCGGCCCCAGAATGACCACCACCTCGCCCTCATCCACCGTCAGGTCGATGTCCTTGAGGACGTGATGGTCACCGTACCACTTGTTGACAGCCTTCAGTTCAATAATGGGCATGGCGCTCCCACAACCAGGGTTAGGGTAGGTTTGTACCATAGCCTGGGGAGCGTGTCAAATGGGCCACGGTCACGACGAAGGTAAGATGAGGGGGCACACGGGTTCTAAACAGTGTATACTTTATAGTTAGACACTCAAGGTTGGGAAAGTGGGTTGTGCGCTAGAGCACACGGAAGAAGAGGTACACACACCATGATGCGCTTTGACAAGTTCACCGAGAAGGCGCAGGACGCCATCGCCCGGTCGCAAGAAATCTTGATGCGCTATCGGCATACGCAGCTCGACACCGAGCACCTCTTCCTGGCTCTCCTGGAGCAGGAAGACGGCACCGTGCCGAAGATCATCGAGCGCATGGGCGGCAGCCCGCAGACGATGCGCCGCCGCCTGGATGAGACGTTGCGCAACTCCCAGGCCAGTTACCCGGCCGGTGGCGCCGCGCCGCAGCAAATCTATGTCACTCCGCGCCTCCAGTACGTGGGCGTGAATGCCCAGCGCGAGGCGCAGCAACTCGAAGACGAATATATCTCGACCGAGCATATTCTGCTGGCCATCGCTGAGGACCAGAACGGCCCGTCGGCGCGGCTGCTGACCGAGGCGAACATTACTAAGGAAGGCATCTTCGCCACCATCAAGGATATGCGCCAGGGCCAGAAGGTCACCGACGCCAACGCCGAGGGGCGCGGCCAGGTCTTGCAGAAGTACGGGCGCGACCTGACGTTGCTGGCTCGCGAGGGTCGGCTGGACCCGGTGGTGGGCCGCGAGAACGAAATCCTGCGCACGATGCGCATCCTGGCCCGGCGCACTAAGAACAACCCGGTGCTCATCGGCGAGCCGGGCGTCGGTAAGACGGCCATCGCCGAAGGCCTGGCGCAGCTCGTCGCCAGTGGCGACGTGCCCGGTACCCTGGAAGGCAAGAGCCTCATCGAGTTGGACCTGGCCGGCATGCTGGCCGGGTCGCGCTTCCGGGGTGAGTTCGAAGAGCGCCTGAAGGCGGCCATCGACGAGGTGAAGAACTCCGACGGCAAGGTCATCCTGTTCATCGACGAGTTGCATACCGTCGTCGGCGCGGGCGCGGCCCAGGGCGCTATCGACGCCGCCAACATCATGAAGCCGGCCTTGTCGCGCGGCGAGCTGCACGTCATCGGGGCGACCACCCTGGATGAGTATCGCATGCACTTCGAGACCGACTCGGCTCTCGAGCGCCGCTTCGCGCCAGTGTTCGTGGACGAGCCGAGCGAGGACGAGGCCATCGACATGCTGCGCGGCCTGCGCCAGCGCTACGAGGAGCACCACGGCGTCAAGATCACCGACAGCGCCATCGAGGCGGCGGTGCGCCTGTCGGCCCGCTACGTTACCGAGCGCCTGCTGCCCGACAAGGCCATCGACCTGATCGACGAGGCCGCCGCCAAGACACGCATCGACATCTACTCCATGCCCAAGGAAACCCGCGAGATGCGCCTCGAGGCCGCCCGACTGGCTGCCGAGGAGGAGGAGGCCTGGCAGAGCCGCGACTACGAGCGCGCGGCCCGCGTCAAGAGCCATCGCATCCAGTTGGAGAAGCAGTACGAGGCCGCCGTCGTCGAGTGGCGGGAGGACTACAACCTGGATGAGATCGTCGACGAGGAGGACATCGCCGAGATCGTCCACTCGTGGACGGGCATCCCGGTCTCGCGGATGATGGAGGCTGAGAG
>JAHCIE010000014.1 GCA_026129385.1 Anaerolineae bacterium | reverse complement strand
GTACGAACGCCGTCTCGCTCACCGCCAGAGCGGTGACCGTCAGGCTGGTAGAAGCGGGTGCTTCCCTTTCAGACATACGTCCGACCAGGGCAAAGGATACGGGCGCGCGCGCGCCCCTCAGCTTTGGAGAAAATCACGATAGGCATAGAGGGCGGGAGCGCCGCCCGTGTGTAGAAAGACGATATTGTGGGATGGTTGGAAGTGGCCCGCGCGACACAGGGCGACCAGCCCGGCCAGGGCCTTGGCTGTGTACACCGGTTCCAGCATCAGACCCTCGGTGCGGGCCGCCTGTCGCAGGGCGTCCAGGCCGGCGCGTGTCGGCTCGCCGTAGCCCGTCCCGACGAAGTTGGCATAAAAGCCCAGGTCGCTAAGGGTCAGTGGGGCGGGCAAGTCGAGCAAGCGGAGGGTACGATTAGCCAGTCCGACGATGGATGCTGCGAGGTTTTTCCACAGTCGGCCGACATCAATGGCAATGACGCGCGTGGGGCGGCCGAGGGCGCGGAAGCCTGCCAGAAGGCCGGCCGCTGTCGCGCCTGTCCCGGCGGCGGTAACGACATAATCTAGCGCGATACCGAGGGTGTCGGCCTGGGCGGTGAGTTCGGCAGCGGCGGCGGCATAGCCCAGCGCGCCCAAGGGGCTGAAGCAACCGACAGGGATCACGTAACGGTGACGGCCTGTAAGAGGGGGGTAGGTAGTGGCGAGCATAGCCATGAGTCGAATGGACGCCTCAATGGTGCGATTGGGGTCGGCCTTGCCGAGCCAGCCCAAGTATAGCACACGTGCGTCCAAGACCCGAGTGATCAGTGCATTGCCCTGGACGGCCTCGGCGGGCGGCGCGTCGAACACGACGAGAATGGGTTCTATGCCCAGTCGCCGCGCAGCCATGGCGGTGGCGCGCAGATGGTTCGACTGCCCGCTGCCGGCGAAGGTGACGACGCGCCGCGCTCCCCGCGCCTGAGCGTCGGCCATGAGGTACTCCAGGGGGCGCGCCTTGTTGCCGCCCCCTAGCCCGGCCAGGTCGTCGCGCTTCACCCAGAGGCGTGGCCCGCCCAGGTTGGCGCTGAGGCGCGGCATTGGCTCCAGGTCGGTGGGAAGGCCCCCCAGGCGGAGACGAGGGAACCTCTCCAGGTTAGGCAGCGTTGGTGTCATGGGCATGTGCGTCGCTCAAGACTTGCCGCCCCGTCGGTGCGGCGTATAATAGGGCGTCGTGTTCATGGGAGGTGGTGTGGAAAACTCTGTGCCGAAATCCGAATCGGACCAAGACGCGCCTCGAGATGCGCAGCCGGCCGAGGACCCGTCGTCGTTGGACGGAGGCTCGGTCGTGGGGGCTGAGGAGGTCGTTGCGTCCGCGTCGCTCGCGGAGGATGTTGTTGCGCCGGTTGCCGACGTCGTGCCGCTCGCGGAGGACGTTGTTGCGCCGATTGCCGACGTCGTGCCGACCACCACCCAGGCTATCGAGCCGCCGGTTGTCACAGCCATCGAGCCACCGGTCATGGCAGCTGCCGCGCCGCCGCCCGCGCCGCCACCTTTCCCCCATGTGGCCGAGGCCCCGCCGCCCGGTCGTCCAGGCTGGGTCACACCGGTCCTGGCGGCGCTCTTCGGGTTGTTCGTGCTGGGGGGCCTGTATTTTGGCTATCTGTTCTACCAGACCGTGCGCGATGTGACCGCCTATTACAGTCTGCCCGAGCCGGTGATTGTACCGACGCGACCTGCGCCCTCCGGCGTTGCCCAGGCGGTGAGGCCGACGCCAACTCTGCCCGCACCCCCGACCGTCGCTCCTGCGTCGCCGGCGAGCGGGCCGGTTTGGAATCGTAAGGGGCGCGTCAATATTCTGCTCCTGGGAACTGACGATGGGCGCACGTGCGACAGCGGCGTGCCCCGCACTGACACCCTGATCCTGCTTAGCCTGGATACCGAGGCGAAGAAGGCGTTCATGGTGTCTATCCCGCGTGACTTGTGGGTCGAGATTCCTGGTCGTGGCATTAATGGTATCCCTACTGAACAACGTATCAATACCGCTTATACCTTTGGCGAGATCAATCGATTTCCCGGCGGCGGAGTGAAGCTGCTTCGGGATACGATTGAGAAAAATTTCGGCCAGCCCATCCACTATTATGCCATGGTGAACTTCGACGGTCTGCGGGAAATCGTGGATCTGTTGGGCGGCGTGGACATTGAGGTCAAGGAGCGGCTGTACGACAGCGAGTATCCCACAGACGATTGTGGCGTGCGGATCATCGATTTCAAGCCCGGTACGTATCGTATGGGCGGCGAGGATGCATTGGCTTATGCGCGCTCGCGGCATACGACCAGTGATTTTGACCGAGGCTCTCGCCAGCAGCAGGTGTTGCTCGCCATGCGCCGCCGCGCCTTGCAGCCTGACGTGCTGCCCAAGCTGCCCGCACTGGCCTCGCAGATCCGCGGCCTGATTAAGACCGACATGTCCCTTCTCGAGATGCTGGCGCTGGCGAATGCCGCCAAGGATATCGATGCGGCCAACATTCAGCGGCGCGCTATTGACGTGGACATGATCTACCCCTGGGTGCGGCCTGACGGCGCGCAGGTACTGCTGCCCGACCGGGCCAAGATCCGCCTCCTGTTCGACGAGGTGTTCAAGAGTCAGCCCACATCCAGCAATTGAGTAGTGGACCGCAGGTGAAGGACCGGGGACCAACGAAGACACCTTTGATTGGTCGCCGGTCCTTCTTCTTGCCTCGACACCAGCCCCGCGCCGCCTCAGCGAGGTGGTGGGAGTCGCCGGTAGCTACCACCTGTTGCATCCGCGAACGTGGGCATAGCCGCCGCCTCTGGCACAGGTTGTTCGATGCATAGGGCCTCATCCCTGCTCAAGGGGTTGGCGGTTGCCGAAGATGCGGCTCGGTCCGGCTACGGGGGCGGCCCAGCGAACAGCGTTGGCCATGACCCGTTGCACATCGGGGTGGTAGTAGGTGGGGTAGGACTCGTGGCCCGGGCGGAAGTAGAAGATCTTGCCCGCGCCGCGAGTGTAGCAGCAGCCACTACGGAAGACCTCGCCACCGTTGAACCAGCTGATGAAGACGAGGGTCTCGGGGGCGGGGATATCGAAGTGCTCGCCGTACATTTCCTCGTGCTCGATCTCAATGGTCTCGCCCAGGCCGTCGGCAATGGGGTGGCCCGGCGCGATGACCCAGAGCCGCTCGTGGTCGTTGCCTTCGCGCCACTTTAGATCGCAGGTTGTACCCATCAGGCGCTTGAAAATCTTGGAAAAGTGCCCCGAATGAAGCACAATGAGGCCCATGCCACCCAGCACGCGTTGGTGAACGCGCTCCACGATGGCATCGTCGACCTGGTCGTGGGCCATGTGGCCCCACCAGATGAGCACGTCCGTGGCGTCGAGGATATCGGCGGGCAGCCCATGCTCAGGCTGATCCAGGGTGGCGGTGCGTACCTGATAGCCGTAGGATCGCAGCCCGTCTGCAATTGTGCTGTGGATACCCTCGGGGTAGACAGCGCGAACGGTGGGGCTATTGTGTTCGTGACGATACTCGTTCCAAACGGTCACGCGTAGCTCATCGGACATGAGGGAAGCCCTTTCTGAACATAGGCCTATTCGCTATTGCCTGATACTCGGGGCATTATAGCACCTGCCTCTTGGCGGCGCGAGTCGGGACCTGCCGCCAGTGTTGACCTAGACAGTTACGAGACGGTCAGGTATAATCGGCTCAACCTGACCTGTGCTTACGCGACTCCGGCATCGAGGGATTATTGCCATGTCATGTTCAACTGTGTGGGTGTACGGGCGTCGACGGCTCGCCGTGACTGTCGGCGGCCTGCTGCTGCTCGCGCTGGTGGCGTTCGCGTCGGTTGTGCAGGCGCAAGGGCCGGTCGATGTACCCCCACTGACCCTGGATGCCGGTCAAAGCCAGACGGTGTCCATTCGCGCCTTCTGCCTTGAGTACAACAAGCTCTTTCCCCGGGTCTTTCCACCAATTGGGGGGCAGGCATCGCCTCGGCAGACGAATATTCTGCGCTACTCGCTGAGTCGCGGCTACCCTGCCACCGCCCCCTATCAGGTTCAGCTGGCGTTGTGGTACGATGCGACGAGGCGATGGGTGAACTCCCCGCACGTTATCGGGTCAGAGATCATCGCCAATGCCGACCAGGCCCCGCCCGCGCCCGGTGGGCTGACGCTGTTGGATGCCCTGCGGGCTGGCGTGGTGACGGTCAGCTACGCTGACTGGCGGCCCATCACCGCCGGCCTGCCCGATTCGAACCCCCCATGGCTTGGCGCTGGCAACCTTACCATTACCAACACGACGGGCGCGCCCGTCACCATGTGGCTGCCCCAGGGCCTGCGGCTCGATGCGCCGGCCGCCAATCAGGACATGATTGTCTACTTCCCCAGTCCTACGCCGACCGTCACGGGGACACCGACCCGCCCGCCGACGGCCACGCCGCCCCCTACCCAGACACCCACCCCACCGCTGCCGCCGACGGGATCGGACGATCCCCAGGATAGGGCGGCCCTGTTAATTCTGCTCGGGGCTATCGGCATCACTTTGGCCCTCGGCCTGGACATCGTACGCCGCCGCCGCGAGGTTGGCCTCTAGCAGGTCGCCACGGTTTGCCATTGGGGGGCAGGTATGGGGCAGGTTCAATGGGATGTCAACAATCAGGAGTGGGGCGCTCTGTCGGGCCTGGTCGCCGATCCGGTGGATCCCTTGGCGCTGTACGCCGTGCCAGACGACGCCTACGCCTCGCGGGTGATTCGCATCCGCATCTCGCCAGAGGGCGTGCCACTGGAAGCCGCCATCACGGCCGACATTACCCAGGCGGGCCGCCAGGCCTATTACGACCTGGAAGGTATCGCCCACGACACGTCGGCGCAGGCCCCGGCCGAGCCGGGCTTCTGGCTGGCGTCCGAAGGGAACGGCCGCTTTGACCACGACGATTACCTGCCCAATATGCTCGTTCAGGTCGATAGGCAGGGTCGCGTTCTCCAGGAGGTGCGGCTGCCCGACGAGGTCGACTCGCCGCTCGGCGGCCTGATCAGCAAGTATGGGTTCGAGGGTATCACGGTTTCTAGCGATGGCCGCTACATCCTGGCGGCCATTCAGGGGGCGTTTCGCGATGACAGCGATGCCCAGGGCCGCTTCACCCGTATCGCGCGCTACGAACTGGCGCAGCGCGCCTGGGAGTTCTTCCTCTACCCGCTAGATGTGGGCCGCAAGTCGGGGACCTTTGTCGGCCTGTCGGAGCTGATCAATCTGGGCGGGGATCGCTATGCCGTCATCGAGCGCGATAATGAGGAGGGCAAGCGGGCGCGCGTCAAACGAATCTATACGTTCCGTCTGGATGGGGTTGCGCCTTTTGAGGGTCTGGTCAAGAAGCGCAGCGACCTGATAGGGCGTATTATCGCCAAGACGCTTCTGGCCGACACCCGACCCCTGGGCGATTTTCCGAAGATCGAGGGGTTGGCGCTGGCGGCGGATGGCGCGTTATGGGCTGGCCCCGACAATGACGGCCGTGCCGAGGGCCAGCCCTTCGTGCGGGTCCTGGAGAAGGTTCCTGCGACCACTGACCGCTTTTTGCGTGTGCTTCTTCCGCCGTGGTCGGTGGTCACTGGCTGGTGGGCGCGCCTTGTGGGTGGACGAACGCTACCAGCATCAGCCAACCCACCAGGGCGATGCCCGCGCCGACGATGAAAGCCTGCGTGATACCCCAGGTCTGATAGACCCAGCCGAAGAAGAGTGAGCCGAGGCCGATGCCGAGACTATCACTCAGCGCACCGTAGAAGCCCTGGCCCGTAGCCCGCCACTGGGCCGGGACCAGACCATCGACGTAGGTGATGGCGGCAGCGTAGTAGGCGGCGGCGGCCATGGCGTGCAGAAATTGCAGGGGCAGAATGAGCAGCGGCACGGGGATGAGACTGTACAAAGCCCAGCGCAGCGGGACGGCCGCCGTAAAGCCTACCAGCACCCGCTTCGCCCCGTACTTGCGGATCAGGCGCGGCGTCAGGGCCATGAGGGGAACTTCCATGCCGGCGGCGATGCCCCAGGCCGCCCCGATCATCCAGCCCGGCGCGCCGAGGTCTTTGAGGTAGAGGGGCAGATAGGCGACCGCCAGCGGGTGGGTGAACTGGAGCGTCACCATCGCCAGGAGGAAGAGCAGGAAGGGCCGATTGTGGCGCGCCATGTCCCAGCCCTCCCACCAGCGGGCGACGATGGGGGCGCGGCTGTTGGGGAGAAAGTGGCTGACGAGGGCGGCAAGGAATAGTCCGAGCGCCGAGAGGTAGATCGTCCCGACGAGGGCGCGGTCGACCATCAGCCAACCGACAAGCAGCGAGGTGATGGCGAAACTGGCCGATCCCCAGGCGCGAATCTGGGGGTAGCGCTCGCGATGGGGGGCGAGGGCTTCGAGGGTGATGGCGTTGGCGATGGGCAGGCTCGGCGTGCGAAACAGGGTTAACGCCAGCATCACGAGGGTGACGGCCACGAAGCCCTGGGCGATGGGCAGCACGAGGCTGATCGCGCCAGAGATGATGAGTACGCCCGTTAGCAGGCGTCGCCGCATGGAGAAAGCGTCGGCGATGGCTCCCCACCAGGGCTGCGCCAGTAGAGAGACGATGGGCGTCAGGCCGAAGATGAGGCCGATCTGAACACCATCGAAGCCTTGTCCCTGGAGGTAGAGGGACAGAAAGGGGGAGATCGCGCCAATCGCGATGTAGTAGGCGATGAAGAACCGAATGAAGGGGCGGAGACTGGTCTTGGAGGTCATGCGAGCGCGCCTTGGGGCAGGATAGCCGGGTAATACCATGAAAACGGTACACCGCCAAATCTGAATGGCGGGAGCGCGTTTGACACCGTTTTTCATTCGCATATAATCCCGGCATATTCGCATAGACCAGTTTGTTTGACCGGGAGCAGGCTGAGGCCGCGCTACCTCGCTTGCTCGCAGGCGGTTGCGTTGGGCGTGAGGCGCACTTGGTAGTGGCTCACTGTGACGTGAGGAGGCATTGTGGCTTCAGTAGCGACTCCCCAGACTGGATCGCGCGACAGCATGAGTCTGGGCCAGGGGTTGCGCAGGCTGTGGGACAGTTATCTGTTCCGGCGCATTCTCAAGGCCATCTTTACAATCTGGTTTGTGACGACACTCCTCTTTTTCCTGGTTCGCCTGATGCCGTCGAACCCACTGGAGATCTACGTCCAGGAGTTGATCTCCCAGTATGGCATACCCTACCAGGACGCGATGAGTCAGGCGGCAGCGCTGTTCGCCATCGACCTGACAGCTCCCCTCTGGAAGCAGTATCTGTCCTATCTGAGCGGTGTCATGCACGGCGACCTCGGTATGTCACTGCGCAGTCCGGGTACGCCGGTGACATCGATCATTGCGCAGTTCCTGCCCTGGACCCTGTTTAGCGTGGGCACGGCGCTTGTGATCAGCGTCACTGTCGGTATTCTCCTCGGCATTCTCATGGCCTACCGCCGTGATACCTGGACCGATAACGGGCTATCGGTTTTCGCCTCAGCCACCACCAGTATCCCCAACTACATCGTTGGCATTCTGATCATCGTCTTCGTCGCTGTCCGCTGGAATTGGGTGAACTTCGCTGCCATCCGCGGCTCACTGTCGCCGGGTGTCACGCCGGGGTTCAACGCGACGTTTTTCCAGGATGCCCTATATCACGCCGCGCTCCCCATTGCGACCTACGTCATCACCACCGTGGGTTTCTGGATGCTGAGTATGCGTAACAGCACCCTGGCGACCCTGGGTGAGGACTACGTCACCGTAGCCCGCGCGCGCGGCCTGTCGGATAGGCGCATCGCCCTCCATTATGTCGGGCGCAACGCCTCCCTGCCACTGGTGACAGCCTTTGCGCTGGCCGTGGCGTCCATCGTCGGTGGCGCTGCGGTCATCGAGGAACTGTTTCGTTACCAGGGTATTGGGTCGGTGCTGGTGCAGTCGGTCTTTCAGCGCGACTATCCCGTGATGCAGGGCGTCTTCCTCGTGTTTACGGTGGCGGTGGTGATGGCGAACCTGATCACCGACCTGAGCTATGGCCTGCTCGACCCGCGCATCCGCATCAGCGGGGGAGAATAATCATGACGACGACCACGGCCGACGTTCCAGGGCCATCCCCGCTTAGTGCGCCGCTGAGCGTATTGGGGACCATATGGGCTACCCTGCGGCTCCTGGCCCGCAACCGGGTCAGCCTGATCGGGATGATCGGGGTGAGCTTCTACCTGATTCTGGTCTTCGTGCTGCCGTATATCATCCCCCTCGATGATACGGTCAAGGTGGATCTGATCTACGCGCCGCCCAGCCTGACGCATCCCTTCGGCTTTGACAGCCAGGGCAAGGATGTGTTCTCGCAGATTGTTCATGGCGGTCGCGAGTTGATCGCCGTGGCCGTGGGGGCGGCTGTCGTGTCAACCCTCGTCGGCACGGCCCTGGGTGGGTTCAGCGGCGTCTTGGGCGGCAAGGTGGACTCGTCGCTGATGCTGCTAACGGATGTCTGGCTGACTATTCCGCAATTGCCGCTCCTCATCGTCATGGCCGCCTTCATTCGAGTGAGCGGTCCTGCGACGTTGATCCTCATCATCGGCCTTCTCAGTTGGGCCAGCCTGACGCGCGCCGTCCGCGCCCAGGTGCTGTCCATTAAGGAGCGCGACTTTGTGGAGGCAGCGCGGGTGCTAGACCTGGGCACGACCCACATTGTCACCCGCGAGGTGCTGCCCAACATGGTCAGCTACCTGACTATCAACTTCATTCTGGCGATCACGTCGGCCATGTACTTCCAGACGGCCCTGGTCTTCCTGGGCCTGGTTCCCCTGGCGGGCACGAACTGGGGCATCATGCTGCGCTTCGCCTATACGCGCGGCGCGATTTTTGCGCGGGACAGCTTCTGGTATATCATGGCCCCCGTGCTAGCCATCTCGTTCTTCCAGCTAAGCCTGGTCGCGCTGGAGCGAGGTGTGGCGGAAGTCTTCAATCCGCGGCTTCGCTCGTAAAACATGCAACGTGAGGCGTGAAACGTGAGAGCATGTCGCAGTCGCTCACGTACCACGTTTCACGCCGCTCACCTGACGACTGGCTACTAACCCAAGAGGCGCCTATGTCACCTACACCTACCAACGGAGCCTGGCCCCAACTCTCCGACGATGTCTGTCTGGCCGTGCGTGACCTCTCTGTCGACTATCAGGCGCGACGTGGCACGGTCAAAGCCGTGAACGACATCAGTTTCGACCTCCATAACGCCGAGAGCATCGCTCTGGTAGGGGAGAGCGGCTGCGGCAAGACGACCCTCGGCCTGAGCCTGGTGCGTCTGTTGGTCAAGCAGGCCACCATCCGCGCCGGTCACATCTACTACCAGCGCGGCGAGAAGAAGATGGACGTGGTGGAGCTAGGGTCGGAGGAATTGCGCCAGTATCGCTGGGCCGAGTGCGCTATGGTCTTCCAGGGTGCGCAGAACGCCTTTAATCCGGTGCTGCGCATCTCCGACCAGATGTACGACACGGTGCGCGCCCACGGCCCGGCCAACGCCCGTGAGGTGCGTGAGCGCGGCATCGAACTGTTGAAGCTGGTGCAGCTGGACCCGCAGCGCGTCATAGATGCTTTCCCCCACGAGTTGTCGGGCGGCATGCGCCAGCGCGTCCTCATCGCGATGAGCCTGCTGCTCAAGCCCCAAATCCTGATTCTCGATGAGCCAACAACGGCGCTGGACGTCATTACCCAACGTACCATCATCGACGTGCTGCGCCGCCTCAAGAAAGAGCTTGGCTTCTCGATGATCTTTATCACCCACGACCTGTCGGTGGCGGCCGAACTGGCCGACCGCATCGCGACCATGTACGCGGGACGGATCATCGAGCTGGGGTCGGTGCACGATATCTTCTATCACCCTGGCCACCCCTACTCGGCGGGGTTGATTCACGCCGTGCCGACGGTTACGGGTGCGTATATGGAGCTAACGTCGGTCGAAGGCTCGCCGCCGGACTTGATCGAGCCGCCGCCCGGCTGTAAGTTCAGCCCGCGTTGCGCCTACGCCGCCGATATATGCCGCGGTAGAGCCGACCCTGCGTTCGGTCGGCAACCGACACCTGGCCGCCTGTCACTTCACGGACGAGATACGCGCCGACCTGCTGGCCAGAGGTCTCTTGCAGCCCGAGCGCGCCGCGGAAGCGCACAGGAAGGCCATATGACCACGCCTATTATCGAGCTAGAACGTCAGCCAGATCTTCAGCTGGAAGGGGCAGCCCGTCCGTGCCGTTGATGGCGTGTCATTGAAGGTCGGCGAGGGCGAAACGCTGTGCCTGGTCGGGGAGAGCGGCTGCGGCAAGACGACGGTGGGTAAGATGGTGTGGGGGCTGCGCCCGCCGTGTGGTCGTATGCTGTATCATGGCAAGGACATCTGGAAGATGGAGAAGCAGGAGTGAACGAAGTACCGCCACGCCCGTGCAGCTCATCCATCAGGACCCCTACGCCTCGCTGAACGGTCCAGACAGTGTCTGAATTCTGGCACTCACCGCTCAAGCGCCACGGCCTGGTACGGTCGCGTCATGATCTGCGCCAGCGCATCCATGAGCTGCTGGATACGGTAGACCTGTCGCCAGTTGAGGATTTCTACGATAAGCACCCGCATCAGCTGAGCGGCGGACAGCGCCAGCGTCTATCGGTGGCGCGCGCGCTGACTGTCAATCCCAGCTTCATCGTCGCCGACGAGTCGGTATCGATGGTGGATGTTTCGATTCGTGTGTCGCTGCTCCAGATGCTGGGCGGCCTCCGCGACCGGCTCGGAGTGGGGTTCCTGTTCATCACCCACGATCTGGCGGTGGCGAAGTATTTCGCCTGGCGCGGGCGCATCGCCGTCATGTACGTCGGGCAGGTCGTGGAGACGGGGCTGACGCCCAAGGTTATCAACGAGCCGGAGCATCCCTATACCCGCGCCCTGCTGTCGGCGGTGCCGGAGGCCGACCCGCTGCTGACCCGCGAGAAGCAGCGCCTGGCCCTACGTAGCCAGGACATTCCCAGCCTGACCGCGCTGCCCAGCGGCTGTACTTTCCACCCGCGCTGCCCCTTGTTCGTGGAAGGGCAGTGCGATGTGGTGGAGCCGGCGCTCTTGCCCATCGGCGAGAATCACTCCGTAGCCTGCCACGTGGCAACGGGCCAGGTGGTAGCGAGGGAGCACGCGGCGTGATTGCTGCCGAGCTAGGCAAGGCTATTTTCGCCATTGGCGCGATGATTCTCTCTATGTCGCTGCTGCTGCTGCCATTTCTGGATCGCAACAGCGCGGAGTTTTTCGTGACGGTCTTCGCGGCGCTGATAGGGGTGTTGATGCTTGCGCTGGTTGCCGTGGCCGTCCGATCTCAACGTCACTGACTCGAGGGTCGGTGAGGCGATGCGTATCCGGCGCCGCCGACCCTCGTCAGTTGTTTTCCACCATGCTGCTCTTTGAAGGAGGGAGAGCATACAATGAAAAGTACAAGGTTCTGATTCTGGCGCTGTTGGCAGCTCTGCTGGTCGTTGCTGCCGCCTGCGCACAGCCCGCAGCGGCTCGGCCCCGCAGGCGGCGGCGCCCACGGCCGCCGCCCCGGCAGCCCAGCCGGCGGCCCCGACGGCGGCCGCCCCCGCCGCGGCGGCCCCAGGCGACCAAGCGCCGAAAGCGGCGGCAGCCACTGCGCGCCGCCGCCGCCGCCCCCGCGGCCAAGACGGCCGGCGGCAAGGAGTTCCACGGCGCGTGGCCTTTCGGCCTGGCCCCCAAGGCCCACTACAACAGCTTCGTGACCGACTTCATCGACTTCGGCATCTACAACGAACTGGTTGAGACGCCCCTCGCCACGTACAACTGGAACGATGGCAAGTTCGTGCCCTGGCTGGGCACTGAATTCAAGACCGAAGGCGACAACTTCACCGTCAAGCTGCGGGACGGCGTGAAGTGGAGCGACGGCAAGCCCTTCACGGCCACCGACGTGGTAACCACCTTCAACCTGGCCCAGTTGATGGGCCAGTCGGTGTGGAAGTACATCGACAAGGTTGAGGCGACGGATCCGACGACGGTCAAGTTCCACTTCAAAGACGCGACCAGCGTTGCGCCCCGCTTCATCCTGAAGACGCGCATCCGCCCCGACGCCGTCTACAAGGAGTGGGGTGACAAGGCCGCCGCGCTGTTCAAGGACGGTAAGACCCAGGACTCGGACGAGGTGAAGAAGCTCCGCCAGGACTTCACTGCCTTCCGGCCCAAGGACATGGTTGGCGCAGGCCCCTTCAAGCTCGACCCCGCCAGCATCACGTCGTCGCGGCTGGACCTGGTGAAGAATCCGGGCGGCTTCAACGCCGACAAGATTCCGTTCGACAAGATCGTCGTCTACAACGGCGAGACGCCGGATATCACCCCGGTCGTTCTGCAGAAGGAAGCGGACTACGCGACCCACGGCTTCCCGCCCGCCACGGAGAAGTCCTTCATCGACCAGGGTATCCGCATCATCCGGCCGCCGACGGTCAGCGGCCCGGCCCTGTTCGTCAACTACAACGACAAGCGGCTCGCGAACCCGCTGGTGCGCCAGGCGATGGCCTACTCGATCAAGGGCGACGAGAACGGCGCGGTGTCGCTGGGTAAGTCTGGCATCGACAGCAAGTACCTGGCCGGCTTCTCGGACAACATGATCCCGCAGTGGGTCAGCGCGGACGCGATCGCCAAGCTGAACCAGTATGCCTATGACCCGAAGAAGACCGAGGAACTGCTGACCAAGGCCGGCTATGCCAAGGGCAGCGACGGCGTGTGGGCCGGCCCTGACGGCCGCCTGGAGTTCGAGCTGACGGCCCCGGCTGAGTTCGCCGACTGGTCGGCGGCGGCTGAGAACCTGGCCAAGCAGCTGACGGACGCGGGCATCAAGACCCAGTATCGCGGTGTCCAGTTCCAGCAGCACAACCAGGATGTTCAGCAGGGCAAGTTCACCATGGCTATCCGCGCCTGGGGCGCGGGCAACCCGCATCCGTTCTTCTCCTACGAGCAGGACCTGCTGGTTTACAACCCGCCCCTCTCGCCTGGGCCGGGCATGAGCTTCCCCTTCAAGCAGACGGTTGACGGTAAGGAAGTGGACTTCAATGCCATGATTACGGCGACGGCTAAGGGTACCGATGAGGCTGCCCAGAAGAAGGCCGTGACCGATCTGGCGCTGGCGTTCAACCAGGTGCTGCCGATCATCCCGCTGTGGGAGCGCTACGGCAACAACGCCGCCCTCGAGGGTGTGCGCGTGGCGGCCTACCCGCCCGACTCGGATCCCGTCTGGAAGAACCCGGTGTACGCCGATAACCCGGTCGCGTGGTTGATCATGGACGGCAAGCTGCCGCCGAAGTAGCAGGCAGACGGCCACAGCCATCCGGCTAATCTGGGAGCCTGGGGAACGGAGTCTCCTCAGGCTCCCAGCTTGCAGGCGAGCTCTGGGAAGAGCCGCCGAATGGAATTCGATTCGGCGGGTGGGGGGCGTGTGCCGTTCTGGCGTCTGTACTACCATCTCGTGTGGGCCACGAAGGGCCGCGAACCGCTCATCGTCGCCGAGGTGGTCAAGCGGCTCAAGGGAGCCAGTTCGCATCATTTGCACGTGACCAATCTCGCTCCTTCGCTGGAGTGGGAGCATGGCTACGGCGTCCTGAGCCTGGGCGAGACGCAGCGGCCGATTGCGGAGGCCTACGTCCTCCACCAGAAGGCGCATCATGCCCAGCAGACGCCTATCGCATGGCTGGAGCGCCTGGCGGAGGCGGACGAAGGCCCGACCGACGCAGGACTGACAGTGGAGATCCTCCCGCCAGGGGTGCGTGAGCCAGCGTTGCTCTATAGCCCCAATGGCGAGTGGCCCTTTTAGCCCGCCGAATGACCTTCGGCTATGGAGAAATGTAATGCCTCCTTTGGAAATGGTCCTGTTGGGCGCGGGGAACCGAGGCTACTACGCCTACGGCCCCTACGCTCTGCGTTACCCCGACCAGCTACGCTTCGTCGCCGTCGCCGAGCCTGACGACGCCAAGCGCGAGCGGTTCGCCAGGGACCACGGTATCCCCGCTGAGCGCCAGTTTCGCTCATGGGAGGACGTTCTGGCGCAGCCGCAGATGGCGGCGGCGGTCCTGAACTGCACCATGGACCGCGACCACCTGCCATCGGCCCTGGCCGCCCTCGACGCGGGCTACGACATGCTGCTGGAGAAGCCCATCGCGTCTGAGGCGCAGGACTGCATGCGTATCGTCCAGGCCGCCGAGAGAAATGGGCGGCTGCTACAAATCTGCCACGTTCTGCGCTACGCGCCTTTCTTCACCGCCCTGGCCGACATCGTGCACTCTGGTCGCCTGGGCGAAGTGATCAGCGTCAATCACAACGAGAACCTGTCGTATCTCCACATGGCCCACAGCTTCGTGCGCGGCAATTGGGGCAACGCCGAGCGTAGCGCGCCCATGATTCTCGCCAAGTGTTGCCACGATCTCGACTATCTGATCTGGCTCATGGACGGCGCGCCCGTGACCCTATCCTCAACAGGCACGACCCAGTGGTTCCGCCACGACCGCGTGGGACCGGAGATTCCGGCCCGCTGCCTGGACGGTTGCCCCATCGCCGAGGAGTGTGGCTACTACGCGCCCCGCATCTACCTGGCCGAGGCGGTTAGCTTCATGGTAGCCGCCCTAAGCCCCGACCACAGCTACGAGGCGCGACGGAGCGCCCTGGAAACCAGCCCCTTCGGGCGCTGCGTCTACCGCTGCGACAACACGGTCGTCGACCACCAGGTGGTCAGTATGCTGTTTGGCAGCGGCGCGACGGTGACTCTTACCATGCAGGGCTTCTCCCACGTGGAGAGTCGCATGACGCGCATCGACGGCTCGCGGGCGACTCTGTTCGCCGACGAGAGCAACAACGAGATTCGCATCTACGATCACTACCACGGCGCTAGCTGGCCGGTCCACCCGACCAGCAAGTTCCAGGGGAAAGCGGAGGTGATTCACCCGCCCCTGGCGAGTAGCGGCCACGGCGGCGGTGATTTTGGCTTGATGCAGGCCTTTGTGGAGACGATGACGCAGGGGACGTCACCGGCTACATCGGGACGTGTGTCGCTGGAGAGTCACTTGATGGCGTTCGCCGCCGAGGAATCGCGGCTGAACAGCGTCGTGGTCAACATGGAAGAGTATCGCGAGCGTATCGAGCAGGCGGCGCTCGGCGCCGCGGGGTGAGACCCTGGCGGGTGACCAGGGGCGAAGGGTAGACCCCTGTGGTCGGTGGCCCTTCGCCCCTGATCCAGGTCGGTGGCTTAGGCTCGATTGCCCTGCATCGACCGCAGCCAGCCTCGGATCTCTGGCGGCAGGTTCTCGAAGCCGATAATCTCCGCCAGGCCTAGAATCTCGCCCCTGCCCACCTCCCATAGCACGGGCGTCGTGTCCGGTGTGTAGGTGGCGAGGTCGCGGTTGCCGGCGTCGAGCCAGGCGAGCGCTGCGTCGTAGCACGCCAGCCCCGTGTCGTAGTAGCTGAGGCTCAAAGCGATCTCGGCGCGCTTTGAGGCTCCCAGCCACAGGCTCTCAAACTCGGCGCGCAGGGCAGCCAGCTGGGTACGCTGGGTTCGCAGGGCGGCGACAAGAGTCTCGGTCTCCGCGCCGTCGGCCAGCGCTCCGCGCAGGCGGCGGGTCAGGGCGAGCTTGTCGGCGGCGAAGGCCAACATATGCGCCAGGAACGACAGCTCGTGACGCATCTGCGCGTCGCGTAAACTGGCGAAGGCCGCCAGGGCCTGGGCAGCGGCGGCGGCCATCTCGGTAATCGCGCCCGGCGATGTGTCCGCCAGGCGGCCCGCCAGCGGGTCGTCGAAGACGGCAGCGATGGCGTCCGAGCCGTTGGGGCCTCGCAGCGGCCACTGTGCCATGGCGCGGCCCGTGCGCCGTACGGCAGCGACGACCTGGCCCGACAGGTCGCCAAACAGCAGCGAGCCAGCCTTCGCATCGAAGGTATCGGGCGAGGTCTGGCCGCCGGTCCAGGCGGTCTCTGCGCCGAAGGCGTAGGGGTAGAAGGAGGCGGCCGGCATGGCGTACGCGCCGTGGTCACCCCAGTCGGTCAGCAGCATACCCACCGCGCCAGCCGCCATGCCGGCCTGAGTGTAGCCGAGGATGTTGCCCAGGGCGTTGTCGATGCGAGGGAAGATGGTGTTCCAGGCGGAGACGCCGGGGCAGACCAGGAAGGGGCGGCCGGAGCGGGCGATTTCCAGGACGGTCGGATAGGTTGCCTGGTTCTCGTAGCGCCAGTCGAGTAGCAGGACGTCATCGGGGATTTCGGGCAGTAGCTCCGGGTAGTGGAGCAGGATGTCGGCCCAGACCTGGATGCGACGGCCGTGCTTGGCGGCCATCTCGCGCAGACGCAGGATATGGTCGAGGTACAGGCGGCCCTTGCCGCGCTCGTCGGCCAGCGCCTTCGACCGGCCCAGGCCGTGGTCCCATGACTCGTCACAGTCGACGTTGAACTGGGTGGATGAGAAGTTGGGCAGAAACTCGCTGTACATCTCGTCGAGCAGCGCGTAGGTCTCCTCGTTGGCAGGTGTCAGCGTCCAGCGCCAGTCGGTCTCGGCCAGGTGCTCGTACTCGGGCAGGCTGAGTAGGGCGCGCTGATGGCCATAGGACTGGAGATTGGGGACAAGTTCCACGTGGCGGGCGCGGGCGTACTCGTCCAGGGCCTGCATCTCGGCGGCCGTGTAAGCCCCCGCCTGCTGGCCGAACTCGCGGCGGCGGCTGAACTCGAAGGTGTGTTCGAGGTACAGTTGGAACTGGTTCATCTTGAGCGACGATAGCAGGTCCACCAGTCGCTTGAGGTAGTCCAACGTTGGTACGCGGCCGCGCGAGGCGTCCAGCATCAGGCCGCGCGTGGCGAGGGCAGGCCGATCCTCGACGCGCATGGCCGGCAGGCGGCGGCCTGTGGTGCGCAGCGCCTGGATGAGGGTCTGGACCCCCCAGTAGAGGCCCGTCTCAGTGGGGGCGGCGATGGCGGCGCCGGCCGGGCTGATGTCGAGGACGTAGCCCTCCGTGCCCAACTCGGCCGCCTGCGCCTCACTCAAAGTCACGGGGTCGGGCCGCGCGTCCTGGGGGCCGAGCAGCAGGCCGAACAGCGGGATGCTGTCGGGCGCGACAGCGAGCTTGGGCGTCAGGCCCGTCGCGGTGGTGATGGCCTCGGCGAGGCGCTGGGCGGCGAAGCGTACGTGAGGCGTGGCGCGGGCGGCCACCCAGAGCGTGGTGTCGGTGTCCAGGGGGTACTCGCCCGCGCGTCGCTGGACGCGCCAGGGTTGGGGAATGAACTGCGGCTCAGGCATGGCATGACACTCCATAGTGGGGATGGGGTTCTCGGCGTCCTGTCTAGACCAGTCGCCACCCTATTGTAACAGGTATTGGACGCAAATGGCAACTATGAACATATCCTCCTTGACAGCACGTCGCGCCGCTATTGGTGTCGACGTGGGCGGTACGAAGATTGCCGCCGCCGTTGTCGATGCCAGCGGGCGGCTCACCCACCGCGTCCAGCGCGCCACGGACGTCAGCGGCGTCGACGCCACACTGGCGAGTATCCGGGCGGCGATCGAAGCCGTCCTGGCCGACGCGGGGCCGACGGCGGGCGACGTGGGCGGCGTGGGGCTGGGCATTCCCGGCAAGGTGGACCCGGTGTCGGGGGTGGGCCTGCTATCGGTGAACCTGGGCTGGCGCGATGCGCCGGTCGTGGCGACGCTGGAGGCTGCGCTTGGCCTGCCGTGCCGCATCGAGAACGATGTCAGCGTGGGCGCGCTGGGGGAGGCGCGCTATGGGGCGGGCCGCGACCGCCAGAGTCTCGTCTACCTCAGCCTGGGTACCGGCGTGGCGGCGCGGGTGGTCATCGATGGGCGGCTATATCGCGGCGCGGGTGGGATGGCGGGCGAGATCGGCCACCTGGTGTCCGACCCCGATAGCCTGCTCTGTAAGTGTGGGGCGCGTGGCTGCCTGGAGGCGATTGCTTCTGGCCCCGGCATCGCGGCCCGCGCCCAGCAGGCGGTGGACGCCAGGACGCCGACCGCCCTGCGCGATATGGCGGCGGGTGGCCCGGTCACGACGCGCATGGTGTTTGCCGCCGCCGACGCGGGCGACGAAGTGGCGCAGACGATCGTCGAGCGCACGGGGCAATATCTTGGCGGGGCGGTCAAGACTCTCATCATGCTGTACGATCCAGAGATTGTCGTGTTGGGCGGTGGGCTGGCGCAGGCAGGCAACCGCCTGACGGCGGCCATCATCCGCGAGGTGGATCGCCTGGCCGCCGAGTCCTACGTCTTTCGCGACTTGTGGCGACCTGACCGTCTCGCCGTCAGCGTGTTGGGGCCGGACGTGGCCCTGCTCGGCGCGGCGGCGCTGGCGCTGTGAAGAGGACCAAGGACCAATAAAGACGCTTGATTCGTCGGTGGTCGCACTCAAGGAGAATCCTATGCCTGACCGAGGCCAACATACCTATTCCGAGATTGTCACCCAGGCCGACGCCTGGCAGGGTAGCCTGGCGGCGGTGCGTGAGCAGTCAGCGGCGCTTGGCGAGTGGCTGAACCGCCCGTGGGGCGAGACGGTGTTCACCGGTTGTGGCTCCACCTACTACCTGTCGCTGACGGCAGCGACCATCTGGCGGCGCTGGACCCATCTGGCCGCGCGGGGCGTGCCCGGCTCCGAGGCGTGGTTGTTCCCGGATACCGCGCTGCCCGCCACCGCCGCGCCCCTGCTGGTGGCCGTCTCTCGCTCCGGCGAAACTACCGAGACGTTGCGCGCCGTGGACGTCTACGAGGCGCGCCACGGCCGCGACTGGCTGACCATCGGCTGCTACGATGGCCGGCCGCTGGGCGAGCGCGCACCGCTGGCGGTGATTGGCCGCGCTACCGAGGAGGAGAGCGTGGCCCAGACGCGCTCCTTTACGGCGATGCTGGTCATGGCCCAGGCCGTGGCGCTGATCGCGGCGGGCGGTGATCTGGCGTCGCTGGACGCGCTGCCCGCTGCGGCGCGGCGGGTCATCGGCCAGTACGAGGAGCTTCAGCGAAGGCGCTGGGCGAGGACATGACCATCCAGCGTTTCACCTTCCTCGGTTCGGGCGTGTACTACCGGCCTGGCGTGCGAGGCGATGCTGAAGATGAAGGAGATGTCGCTATCAGGGGTCAGGCGTTCCACAGCCTGGAGTTCCGCCACGGGCGAAGTCGGTGGTTGGCCTGGATATGCTGGTGGTGGGGCTGGTGAGCGACGCGATCCGCGACCAAGGCGGCAAGTGCTGGCCGAGATGCGCGAGCTGGGTGCGAAGGTGCTCGCCATCGCCGAGAACGCCGACGGCCTGCCCGCCGACTACACGGTGTCTGGCACGCCAGGGGCTGGATGACGCGGCCGCGCGCCTCTGGCCCTACCGACGCTGCAACTGCTGGCCTACTGCGGGCGTGGCGAAGGGCCTGAATCCCGACCGCCCGACCAACCTGACGACAGTGGTGACGCTGCCGTGACGGCGACCAAGGACCAAAGACGAAGAGGCCGTCAGTTCCAGCCCAGTGGTCCTTCGCCCTTCGTCCTCGGTCGCCACGAGCGGCGACGCCATCCTGCCGCACGTCTCTCCACAAGGAACTGTCCCATGATTGACTTCCACACCCACCCGATGCTGGTGCAGGAGATGGCCGAGCGTCACCGGAATTGCTGGCCGTGGCGCTGACGTGTTCTACATCGGCAACCGCATCAGCCGCTGGGGGAATCTTCCGCGCAGATGGACGTGGCGGGCATCCAGCGCCGTCGTCCTGCCCATCGATGCCACGACGGCGCGGGGCGCGAAGGTGTATTCCAACGAGCAGATCGCTGAGCTGTGCGCGATGAGCGATTTCATCGGTTTCGCCAGCGTCGATCCCCACAACCCGGCTAACGCCCCGGGGCTAAGGGCGGCCATCCGCTGACCTGGAGAGCATGACCTGTAAACTGTCGCCGCCGACCCAGGAGTTCTACCCGAACGACCAGAGGCTGGCCTACCCCATCTGCAGGCGGCGCAGGCCTGGCATCGGTCGTGATCCATTCGGGGTTGAGCTGGGAGCCGAAGGCGCGCCTCGAAATGGGCGCAGCCGCTACTGGTGGAGGACGTGGCCGCCGACTTCCCGCGCCTCAACATTGTCATTGCCCATCTGGGCTGGCCGTGGGTGCTGGACAGCGTATGGCGCTGGCCCTCAAGTACCCTAACATCTACCTGGATACGTCGGCGCTGTACTTCGACAATCCGTGGGACTTCATCGCGTTCGCGATGAAGGGCGCTGACGGTCTTCGAGCGCAGCCTGCGCCACCAGATCGTGTTCGGGTCGAACTACCCGCGGGTCGAGATCAAGAATATGGTGATGGCGGTCAAGCGGCTGGGGTCTGAGCGAGGGCTGCCTGGACCTGGTGTTCCGCGAGAACGCCGAGAGATTGCTGGGGGAGGGCAAGGCATGAAGGTCAAACTGGAGAAGCTGGCCGTCGTGAGCCGCCGCGAGTTGGAGATGATCGACATCACCGACCTGATGGAGGGCGTCGTTCGCGACAGTGGCGTGACCAACGGCCTGGTGAACGTCATCAACCAGCTTACACGTCGGCGAACATTATCGTGACCGAGGGTATCGAGTGCCTGGAACGCGACGTGCTGGCCCACCTGGAACATCTTGCCCCGGAGGACGCCAGTTACTGGCATAACCGCTACCTGGACTTCGACGGCCGGCTGGGTTTCAACGCCCATGCCCACCTGCGCAGCGTGCTGAGCGGCTATTTTGCGATGTTCCCCATCGCCGACGGCCGCGTCGTGCGCGGCGGCCGCCAGCGCGTCTACTTCGCCGAGTACGATGGCCCGCTGTCGCGGGAGGTGGTCATCCAGGTGCTGGGGGAGTAGGAGGAGGGGCCGCCGACGAACGCGGTCAGAGAAGAACGCAAGCGGTGCACCCCCATCCTCGTAGGGGCTGGCCCGGCCCAGGGCGGCCAGAAGGCCGCCCACCGCCGTGCATATGGGTGAGGGCAGGCCCCGGTGCCTGCCCTCTTAGCGGGCGCCAAGAGGAATTGGCCGCGGACGAACGCGGACGAACGCGGTCAGAGAAGAACGCAACCGGCTGGATTGGCAAATCTAGCGGGAGTCGTCATAATTAGGGCATGAGCACACATCGCCAACCCCAATCTCCGATCTCAATCTCCAGTCTCCAATCTCTCCCTGGACGCCTTCGCCGCCCGCTACCCGTTCCCGCTGGACCCGTTCCAGCGGGAGGCCCGATGCGGCGCTGGCGGCGGGGCGCGCTCGGCGCTGGTGGCGCCGACGGGCACGGGCAAGACGGTCGTGGCGGAGTATGCGGTGTGGGAGGCGCTGGGGCGCGGGGAGCGGGTGGTGTACACGACGCCCCTCAAGGCGCTGTCGAACCAGAAGTTCCGCGACTTTCGCGCCCAGTACGGAGCGGAGCGCGTCGGGCTGATGACGGGTGACCTGGTGGAGAATGGCGACGCGCCGCTGGTGGTGATGACCACCGGGGTCTACCGCAACATGCTGTTGCAGGGCGACGAGACGGAGGTGGCGGCCAAAATCATCTTCGGTAGGGTGCACTACATGGCCGACCCGGAGCGGGGCACCGCCTGGGAGGAGGCCATCATCCTGGCCCCACCGTCGGTGAAGATGGTGTGCCTGTCGGCGACGGTGCCCAACGCGGCCGAGATCGCGGCGTGGCTGGCCGCGCGCCTGGTTCAGCGTACTCATCACGACCGACAAGCGGGTCGTGCCGCTGGTCTGCCAGTACTTCGTGGATGGTGAGATGCGGTGGCGGCAAATGGCGCGATCGCGCTCAAGGGGCAGATTGGCGGCGAGCAGGCGCGCTATCAGCGCGGCGGCTGGCAGCCACGCCCCAACGGGACCGAGGGCCGGGGGGAGCCGCGCCCGCTGCCGAAGCCATTGGAGGTGGTGACGAAGCTGGGGGAGATGGACTGCCTGCCCGCCATCTACTTCCTGTTCGGGCGGCGGCTGGTGGAGGGAGCGGCGTCGAGCTGCCTGGACAGCGCCTTTCGCGGTCAGGCACGCCGACGAGCTGGTCGCCACTTCCCGATGGGCACCTGTCGCAACTGCCCGCCGAGGACCGCAAGGTGCGTCAGGTGACAGTTCTTTGCCATGCTGCCCGGCGTGGCGTTCCACCACGCGGGCCTGCTGCCGGTGCTCAAGCAGTTTGTCGAGGAGCAGTTTACCGCCAATCGCCTGCGGGTGGTGTTCGCCACCGATACCCTGGCGCTGGGCGTCAACATGCCTGCCCGCACGGTGGTTATCGGGGGAGCTGTCGAAGTTCGATGGCGAGCGGCGGCGGATGCTGACGCCCAACGAGTTGAAGCAGATGGCGGGGCGGGCAGGGCGGCGCAGCATGGACGCGCAAGGAGTAACGTGGTCGTCCTGTACTCGCCGCTGGTGTCGGCGCGGCGCGCGGCGGATCTGGCGACGGCCGAGTTGCTGCCGCTGGAGTCGGCCTTCGCGCCGGGCTACAACGCCCTGGTCAACCTGTGGCAGCCCGATATCGGCGACCAGTTGATGGTGGACATGACGGCGAAGTCGCTGAAGCGTTTCCAGCGCGACGAGGAGTTGGGGCAGGCGGCGCAGGAGCGTTTCGGCGCGCAGCAGCGGCTGGCACAACTGCGGGCGCAACTGGAGGCGGACGACACGCGCGGGGTACAGCGGCGTATCGAGCAGATGGAGCGGCGCATCGAGTTTCTGGATGCGGAGGTGGAGAAGGCGGAGTATCGGGCGCGGCGCGGGGCGCGGCGCTTTGTGCGGCGGTTGGAAGAGGTGCTCAGCCGCTTTGGCTACGTCATCAATGACCGGGTCACGCGGCGCGGCAAGTGGCTGGAGCGCATCTTCTCCACGAACGCTTTGACGCTGGCCGAGATGCTCAACCGCCGCCTGTTGGACGACCTGTCGCCAGAGGAGGTGGCCGAGGTGGTGTCGTGGTTCGCCTTCGACCGCGACCCCCAGGAGGCCCCGCTGCTGCGTCTACCGCCGCCGGTGCTGCGCGCCCGCCGTGAGATCTTTGAGTTGCACGATGCGGTACTGCGCGCCGAGGCCCAGGCAGGCGTGGCGCAGAGCGAGTTTCTGCCTGAGAGATTCTACGGCGTGGCGCTGCGCTGGGCGCAGGGGGCCACGCTGGCCGAGGCCGCCGCACTGATGGGCCTGGACGAGGGCGACGTTGTGTCGGGGCTACAGAAGACCATCGACCTGCTAGGGCAGTTGCGGGATGCGACGGCCTATGCCGCGCCTCGCGCTACGCCCCTCACCGCGAAGCTGCGGACGGCGGAGCGGCTGCTACGGCACGGCGTGATCGAGACGGCTTACCAGATGGTGGTGGCAGTGGTGGAGGAGGAGGCTAGCCCGGAGTCATGATGAGGACCTGCCCCAGTACCCATAGCGCGCCCGCCAGAATGAGCCAGCGGAAGCTGATCTGCACGTTGAAGAATTTCTTGTAGACCAGCTTGGAGACGATGTAGTTCTCCTGCACCATCTGGTCGACAATCTCGGTCTCCGATTGCTGCAAGAAGAGACGCTGATAGTCGGCCATTTTCATGTGGATGATGTCGACGAAGTAGAACAGGTTGGGTTTGGGGGATGAGGGCATACGAGGATAGGCCACCAGCAGCGCGAACACGAAGGAGGCCACGAGACTGGCGAGCACGAGGTAGATGAGACCGTAGCCGATGCGATCCAGCGGTGGCGCGGCAGAACTGAAGGCTAGCAGCATATCCTTCTGGTAGAGTTGCAGCGTGATGGTGATGAGCAGGGCGTCGGCGGCCAGAATCATACTCGCCTTCATGTCGGCGATAGCCACCTGGGACCCCAGATACAGGAATAGATTGTCTTGCACGTCCTTGGCGAAGGCCAGGGGCATCGGTCGCGCTGTTTGTACCTCCTGCAATCGTTCTTCCAGCAATTCCTGCCGGGCCTCCGTGGTCGGAGGGTTCGGAGCTGTCATCGCCTCTCTCCGTAGGTTACGCGGGCTGGCTACAACCTGCACTCGACCGACAATCGGGCGGCCGAGATGGCCATC
>JAHCIE010000139.1 GCA_026129385.1 Anaerolineae bacterium | reverse complement strand
GCGAGCCAGAGCGCGCGGCGTTGGGTGGTTCGGGACGCGCACGGCGACCGTGCCGCCACGGGCGGTCAGCGAGGGCGGCAGGCCGGACCGCGCGCGGACTACCAGGGTCAGCCCGCCGGGCCAGTAGCGGGCCATCAGCTCGCGGGCCAGTGCGGGAATGTCCACGCCTACCAACTCTACGTCCGAGGCATCGGAAAGTAGCAGCGGGATGGCCTTGTCACGCTCGCGGAGCTTGGCGTCGAACAGGCGGCTGACAGCCGCCTCGCGCAGGCCGTGCGCGCCGACGCCGTAGACGGTGTCGGTGGGAAAGACGACGATCGCGCCCGCCTGAAGGAGGCGCAGGGCCTCGGCCAGGGCGGCCGGGTCGTCAGCGGGCAGGATGGGGGCGAAGCGGATACGGGTCATGGGTGATGGAGCACGAAGCGGTCGAGAGCGGCCGCGACGCCATCGCCCTCTACCGACGGCGCGACCCAGTCGGCGATGGCTTGTAGGGTGGGGGGGCTGTTGCCCATCGCCACGCCGACGCCGGCCCACTCGATCATGCTGCGGTCGTTGTCGTTGTCGCCGACGGCCAGGACCCGCTCGCGGGGGATGCCCAATCGCTGGGCCAGCCAGGCCAGGGCCGAGCCTTTGGATACGCCGCGCGGGTTGCCTTCGACAAACAGACGGTGGGAGCGGACGATGTCCAGGTGGCCGTCGAAGCGGGCCTTCCAGCGCGTCTCGATGATGTCGGCCTCGGGCGGCTCGGCGATGATGATGAACTTGGTTGCGCCGTCGCCGAGCACGGCGGCCAGGTCAGGCGCGACCCGGATGGGCAGTCCAAACCATCGCTGGTAGAACTCGTCGGGCCAACGCAGGTCACGCACGTAGACCACGTCGTTCACGTACAGGTTGAAATCGAGGTTCTCGGCGATGGCCTGCTCGATAGCGCGATGGGCGTCGGCATCGGGCATGGTGGCGCGGTGCAGTACCTCGCCGCTGACGGGATCGCCAATGACCCCGCCCTGGTAGCCAATCAGAGGCGCGGTGATGCCCAGGGCGGCGGCAAAGGGGCGAGCAGCGGCGAAGGCGCGACCCGTGGCAAGAGTCACACGCACGCCCCGGTCCTGGGCGGCGGCGATGGCGGTCGCCGCGCGCTGGCTATAGCGCAGGTCCTCGGTGAGCAGGGTTCCATCGAGGTCGAGGGCGACTAGTTCAATTGTCGTCACGTAGTTGAATCTCCACCAGGCGGTCGTGACCCGCCAGGTCAGGTGTCACAGTCACGCACGCGGGGTTGAGGCGGGCCGCGAGGGCCTGCAACGCCGCGCCCTGTCCCGCGCCGATCTCTAGCAACAGCACGCCGCCAGGGGCAACGCGGCTGGGGGTCTGGGCGAACAGGTGGCGGAAGATGTCGAGACCATCGGGGCCCCCGTCGAGGGCCAGGCGCGGCTCGGCGTGTACCTCTGGCGCGAGGCCGTCCAGATCGGCGCTGGGAATGTAGGGCAGGTTGGCGAGAACCAGATCCGCCGTCCCTGGGAGGGGCGAGAGCAAGTCGCCTTCGACCAGGCGCACCCGCTCGGCGACGTGATGGCGGCGGGCGTTGGCGGTGGCGACGGCCAGGGCGTCGGGCGAGACGTCGATGCCGGTCACCATCAGGTTGGGCAAGGTGTGGGCGAGGCTGACGGCGATGGCCCCGCTGCCGACGCCGACTTCGACGGTGCGCGGCCAACGGTGACGGCGGGCGCGCCAGGCGCGGGCCACAGCGATGGCACGCTCGACGAGGTGTTCGGTCTCAGGACGGGGGACGAGGACGGCGGGGGTCACGCAGAAGTCGAGGCCGTAGAACTCGCGGTGACCGGTGAGGTAGGCGACCGGCTGACGGCGCGCGCGGGCAGCGACGAGGTCGGCGAAGGTGGCGGCCTGCCCGGCCGACAGGGGCGTGTCGGGGTGAGCGAGGAGCCAGGCGCGGTCGACGCCGAGGGTGTGGCACAGCAGCACCTGGGCGTCGAGGCGGGCGGTATCGATGCCCGCAGCGGCCAGGCGGGTGGCCGCTTGAGCAACAGCGTGGCCTACGGTGAGGTGGCCCATCATAAGGCAGACGAGGCTAGAGAATGTGTGGAAGGTCCAGGCACCGCTGGAGGCCCGTTCTCCCCGATACTGGTCACTTCGTGGCGCCTTCATCCACGTTGTCCTGGGGCCAGAGTACATCGGCGAGGAGGGGCAGGTGGTCGGAGCCAGCATCGCCGCCAATGCGGGCGTCGATGGCCGTGAGATGACTTGAGTGCCAGATGTAGTCGAGGCGCAGGATGGGGCGGAGGCGCACGCGGCCGCGGCGCGTTGGGAAGGTGAAGCCCTGCGCGCCCACATGCCGGAAGGCGTCGGTCAATCCTGCGTCGACCAATTGCCAGTAGGCGCGGTTCTTCTCACGCATGTTGAAGTCGCCCAGCAGCACGGTTGGGTCGCCGCTGGAGGCGATCGCGACCAGATGGGCGAACTGCTTGCCGCCATGCTCGGTGTGGATGATGCCCTGGCGGGGATGATACCGAGGTGGTGGCGGGTGGGCGACAATAACCCTGAGCCTATCGCCACCGACATCCAGGCTCGTGACCAGATCGGGGCGGCGCGGATGAATCTCGACCTGCTCGGCGTGGGCGATGGGGAACTTGCTCAGCAGACCCTTGCCGGGGATGCCCGCCGGCCATAAAACCTGATACGGATAGAGGTCAGCGACTGCCTCGCCGAGGGCGTTGGCCTGGTCGTGGGTCAACTCCTGCAAGCCGATGATGTCGGCCTGACAAGCGCGCAGCGCGTCGGCCAATGCCTGGGGGCGCGCCAGCCCATTGCCGACGTTGTAGGTCATGATGGTGAAGGCGCGGGGCGTGAGGGGGGGCATGGCAGCGTGGGTGACCCGACTACACGCCGACCGCTTGCAGGCGACTGGCCTGCTCGTCGACGGCCAGGGCATCGATAAACTCATCCAGGTTCCCGGCCATGAAGCCTTCCAGGTTGTAGCTGGTGAGGTTGATGCGGTGGTCGGTGACGCGGTTCTGGGGGAAGTTGTAGGTGCGAATCTTCTCGGCGCGCTCGCCCATCCCGACCTGGGCGCGGCGGACTTCCGACGCCTCGGCCTGCCGCCGCTCCTGCTCGATGGCGTACAGGCGCGCCCGCAAGACAGACATGGCTTTGAGCTTGTTCTTGAGCTGTGACTTCTCGTCCTGACAGGTGACGACGAGGCCGGTGGGCAGGTGGGTGATGCGCACCGCCGAGTCGGTAGTGTTGACGCTCTGGCCGCCGTGGCCCGACGAGCGGTACACGTCGATGCGCAGGTCCTTGTCGTCGATTCTGATATCCACCTCGTCAACCTCGGGCAGCACCACGACGGTGGCGGTCGAGGTGTGGATGCGCCCCTGGGACTCGGTATCCGGCACGCGCTGGACGCGGTGGACGCCGCTCTCGAACTTGAGGCGCGAGTAGGCGTTGCGCCCCTTGACCTCAGCGATCAGCTCCTTGAAACCACCGATGCCCGACTCATTGGCGCTGATGACGTCTACCTTCCAGGTGTGAGCGTCGGCGTAGCGCTGGTACATGCGGAACAGGTCGGCGGCAAACAGGGCCGCCTCGTCGCCGCCCGTACCGGCGCGAATCTCCAGGATGACGTTCCGCTGGTCGTTGGGGTCGCCTGGCATGAGCAGACCCTTGAGCGTCGTCTCCAGGGTCGCGCTCTCGGCCTCCAGGTCGGGCAGCTCGGCCTGGGCCAGTTCGGCCAGCTCCGCGTCGCCGCCGTCGGCCAGCTCGCGCGCTTCGCTGAGGCTATGGCTGACAGTCTTGTAGGCGCGGTAGGTATCGACGATTGCCTGCAATTCAGCCTGCTCGCGCGCCAGGGCGGTCAGACGCTCCATGTCGGCCAGGACGTCGGGGTCGACGAGGGCGTCGTTGATCTCGTTGTAGCGCTGTTCAATCTGGTCGAGTTTGTCAAGCATACACGTTCCTACATTCCTACGCGGGATTTCCCTATTGGGACTCGCGACGCTGCGCCTTCCTTACGGGGTGTGCTACATGCGCTCCGGCGCGCTGACGCCCATCAGGTGCAGGCTGCGGGCGAGGGTCAGTCGAGCCGCCGCTACCAGCTTCAGTCGCGCCTGGGTGAGCGCGGGGTCGGTCTGCTTGGGGGGCAGGACGGGGCAGCGGTCGTAGAAGGTGTGGAAGGCCGTCGCCAGGCTCGTCGCGTAGTAGGTCAGATGGTGGGGGGCGAGGGTCGTCGCCACCAGGCGCACCACCTCCTCCAACCGCAGCATCTCGTTGATGAGGGCTAGCTCGGCGGGGTCGCGCAGACATGACACGTCTGCGTCCGGGTCCAGCGTGATGCCGCGCTCCTGGGCCTGGCGCAGCACGCCCGCGATGCGGGTGTGGGCGTACTGGACATAGTACACCGGGTTCTTGTCGCTCTGCTCCAGGGCAAGGTTCAGGTCGAACTCGATGTGGGTGTCCGACGCTCGCATCAGCAGGAAGTAGCGCACCGCGTCCGGTCCCACCTCATCCACTAGCTCGTTGAGGGTGACATAATTCGCCTTGCGTTTACTCATCTTCACGACCTGCCCGTCGCGGATGAGGGTCACGAACTGATAGATGACGACTTTGATCTTATCGGTGTCGTAACCGAGGGCCGTCAGCGCGTTGGCGATGTCCGGGTACTGGGCAGCGTGGTCAGAGCCAAGCACGTCGATGATAAGGTCGAAGCCCCGGTCGAGCTTGTTCTTGTGGTAGGCGATGTCGGGCAGGCGATAGGTCGGCTCGCCGCTGGAACGGACGATGACGCGGTCCTTCTCCGCGCCGAAAGCCGTCGCCGTGAACCACACCGCCCCGTCCTGGTCGTAGGCGTAGCCGCGTGCGCGCAACCCGTCAACGACCTCGGCCACCGCGCCACCCGTCGTCAGGCTCTGCTCGTTGAACAGAATGTCGAAGCGCACACTGAGCCTGGCCAGCACCGCCTGCTGGTCGGCGGTGATAACGGCCTGGGCGCGCTCGCGGAAGGGCTGTGCGTCGCTGTTCACCAGGGAATCGCCACAGTCGGCGACCATCGTACGCGCGATCTCGGCGATGTCCTCGCCCTGGTAGTAGGCCTCCTGCCACGCGACGTCGTGCCCCAGCGATTGCAGATAGCGGGCGCGCACCGATTCGCCGAGTAGCTCCATCTGTCGGCCCGCGTCGTTGTAGTAATACTCGCGGGTCACATCGTAGCCGGCGGCTGCCAAGACGCGCGCCAGAGTGTCACCGATAATGGCGTTGCGGCCGTGGCCGACGGTCAGCGGGCCAGTGGGGTTCGCGCTGACGAACTCCACGTCCGAGGTCTGGCCTACACCCAGGTCAATGCTGCCGACCCGTACGCCTGCCGCCAGGATATCGTCCACCCGCCTCGATAACCACTCAGGCGCTAGCCACAGGTTGATGAAGCCTGGCGCGGCGACCTCGGCATGGCCGATGAGGCCGTTGCGCGGCAACCGTTCGACGACGCGCTCGGCGATTTGGACGGGCGCCATCCGGGCGGGCTTCGCCAGGGCCATCGCCAGAGGCGAGGCAAAGTCCCCGTAGCCGGGCTTGGGCCGCTGGATGGTGATATCAACGGGTACGTCGAAGGCGGGCAGCGCGCCGTCGTGCTGGGCCTGTAGAATGGCCTGGCGGAGGATTACGCCAAGCTGGTCTTGAAGGGTCATACGAGAATGGCTCCGCTAAATGAATGGTATATCAGTACGAGCGGCCCTATAGCCACTTCTTACGTCGGAAATAGACCAGCATGCCGATAGCAATGCCGAGCATCAGCAACAGCACCACAGGATACCCGTATATATGGGCAAGCTCCGGCATCTGCTCGAAGTTCATGCCGTACACGCCCGCAATGAACGTCAGCGGAATGAAGATGGTCGACACGATCGTCAGTACCTTCATCACCTCGTTCATGCTATTACTGACGTTGGACAGGTAAACGTCCTGCATTCGGTCCAGCATATCGATCGCCGTCTGGGTCTCGTCCAGGACTTGCCGGACATGGTCATCCACGTCGCGCAGGTATTTCTTGGTCGAGCTACGCATCAGGGGCGACCTCTCCTTCATCAGTCGGCTGATGGCTTCGATGAGCGGCCACACCGCACGCCGAATCGACATCACTTCCTGTTCCAGGTTGAGGATGATGTACATCGTCTCGCGGTTGGTATTTTCCAGCAGGCCCGCCCGCAGCTTCTCGATCTCCTTGAGGTATTGCTCCAGGACCAGGAAGTAGCTGTCCACAACCGCGTCCACGAGGCTGTACGCCAGGTAGTCAGGCCCTGAAGTCCGCAGCCGTCCCACGCCATCGCGAGTCCGACGGCGCACGGCATCAAATACGTCACCCTCGATCCCTTCCTGGAACGAGATGACGTAGCGGTCGCCCAGAACGAGGCTAATCTGCTCGATGATGATACTGTCGTCGGCGGCGTGGTAGCGCAGCATCTTCAAGGTGATAAAGACGTACGAGCCATAGTCTTCGACCTTCGGACGTTGGTTGGTGTCGAGGATGTCTTCCAACACCAGCGGGTCGATGCCAAATAAACCGCCGATGCGCCGCACCAGTTCTACATCGTGCAGCGAGTCTATGTCGATCCAGGTGACGGCCGCCTGGTCTCGATAGGCCAGGGTGTCCTCAACCGACTCTGCCACGCGCTCGACGTAGAAAGGTGGTCCGTAATCGATGACGCGCAGGGTGGTTGTATCGCGGCGCTTCAGCCCGATGTGGATGAGGGTGCCGGGGGGCAGCCCGGCGCGGCTGTTGGTGGTGATATCGCTGGCAGCCATGCCGCTATGCCTCGCGCTCGACGTCGGCCACCTCTGACCATCGCTCGCCGACGGCGATATCGACACGTAGTGGCACGCTCAGCGGATAGGCCTCTTCCATCGCTGCGCGCACCAGCCGCACTGTGGCGTCGACTTCATCCTTCGGCACTTCGAGCACCAACTCGTCGTGGACTTGTAGCAGCATGCGCCCGCCTAGTCCGCTGGTTCGCAGGTCGCCATCGACGCGGACCATCGCCAGCTTCACGATGTCGGCGGCTGTACCCTGTACCGGCGCGTTGATGGCCTCGCGCTCCATGCGTTGCCGCTCGGCCAGGTTGATGCGCGCCCCGCTCTTCAGGGCAGGGAAGTAGCGGCGTCGGCCGAGCAGCGTGCTGACATAGCCGTCGCGCCGCGCGGCCTTCTTGAAGCCGTCCATCAGCACTTCCACCTGGGGCAGCTTGCTGAAGTAGTCCTGGATGAAGACGCGCGCCTCGTCGGTGGTCAGGTCGGTGCGTGCCGCCAGCCCGAAGCCGGAGATGCCGTAGATGATCCCGAAGTTGGTCGTCTTCGCCAGTCGCCGCTGGGCAGGCGTGACCTGCTCGATGGGGATGTTGAAGAGCAGCGCCGCCGTGCGCGCGTGGATATCCTCGCCGCGCTCGAAGGCTTCTATCAGCGTTGGCTCGCCCGCCATCGCTGCCAGGATACGTAACTCGATCTGCGAGTAGTCGGCCGTCAGCAGGATATGGCCCGGCGCGGCCCTGAAAGCGTGGCGGATGCGCTTACCCTCGTCGGTGCGGATGGGGATGTTCTGCAAGTTTGGGTTGCTGCTGGAGATGCGCCCCGTCGCTGAGCCGCACTGGTTGAAGTCGGTGTGTACCCGGCCATCCTTCGGGCTGACCAGGAGCGGCAGGGCATCGATATACGTGGACTTGAGCTTCGACAACTGACGGTGCTCTACCAGCTTCTCGATGATGGGGTGTTGGCCGCGCAGCGCCTCCAACACGCTGATGTCGGTGGAGTAGCCAGTGCTCGTCCGCTTCTGAGGCGGCAGCCCTAGTTGCTCGAATAGTACCGAGGCGAGTTGCTTGGTCGAGCCAATGTTGAAGGGATAGCCGACCAGG
>JAHCIE010000138.1 GCA_026129385.1 Anaerolineae bacterium | reverse complement strand
TAGCGCGGCCAGCCGCCGGATGCGGATCCGCTCAGGCGGGATGCCCACGCCCGGCGGGTCCAGCAGCAGTCCCTCGATGGCGTCGATGTCGTTGACGCAGCCGGACAGGCTGCTGTAGCGCGGCGGGTAGGCATCAATGCCGACCAGCAGGACGTGGTAGAGCGGGGCCGATGACGTATCCATCGCGTCCTCCCTCGCCGAATAGAATTCGGCGTCTGCTACCCGATGCCCGCTCAAGCGGGCCGCTCTTCCCCCAATCTGCCGAGGCAGGTTGGCCGTGGTAGCCCGCGACTTCCAGTCGTGGGCGTCAGTCGGGGAACAACTCTCCCGCCGTGACCGGCGTGGCTGACAATCCCTGGGCCGAGCGCGCCACGTCGCTGATGGTTGGGGGCATGGGAAGCTCAAGGCCGCGCTCGCCCACGACGGCGGCTTTGTACTCGGCGTAGCGGTCGCGGATGGCGCGGGCGACCTGGGCGCGGTCACGGGCGGCGAGGTCGGGCGAGTTGAGGGCGGCGACGACGGCGCTGCGGATGTAGGCGTCGGCGTTGGCGACGTCCACGTTGCCGTTGGCGTCCAACTGATTCAAGGCATTGACGGCTCGGCTGAAGGGTTCCTGGATGGTTGTCAGCGCGTCCCAATCGTCGCGGTGCTTGCGGGTCTCGATGCGTAGCAGCATGTAGTCGACACCCGTAATCGGCGTGGCGGTTGCTACGTCCGCGCCGTACAGGAGACGACTATCCTTGACCCACAGCCTATTGGACGGGTAAGTGCCACCGGGCGCGCGGAAGATGGCGACGTAGCCCGCGCGGAGTGCGTTGTCACCCCCGCCGCCCGCGCTTTCGTAGGTGCGCTGGAAGCCCAGCACCATCTGGCGGTCGCTCGCGCCTAGCAGCTGTTCCACCCCCCGCGTGACGGCGTTAGCGACGCTAAGCGCGGTAGACAATTGGGGTACGGCAAGCAGGCCCGCGAAGTTGCCCATGACGTCAAGGAAGCGGCGGAGCGTATCGCTGCCTTGCATAGCCACCAGCCCCGCCTCAACCTGGACCGTGCCGCCGCTGAAAGGGACCAGGGGCGTCAGGGGGAAATCGACCTGGACGGTGCGGTCCAGGTGGTTGGGGTCGATGTTGCGGAGGTAGCCCGGCCCCGCGACCTGGGCGATGTCAATCGGGTTGGGCTGGTTTCCGAAGCGGAAGGTGGTCAGTGACTGGACCACCGGATACCAGCTCTTGAACCAGTCGCGGTCGCTGGCCAGGAACATCTCGACCACCCACAACTGGAAATAGCTTTCGCCGGCGGCTACCGCCTTGGTGTCGGCCGGGGCGGGGAAGACGTGGTCGCCGGGCAGAACCGGGCGGTCGAGGTGCTGCGCGTCCCGCTGGAAGAGTTGTGTGAGCGAGTCCCACAGGGGCATAGCCGGATAGCCTCCATTGGCTGCCCTGACGCTGCGGGTCAGGGTTGGCGGCGAGCGCGTTCGGAGGTCTCGGCTGCCTCACGTAGCGCCCTGTCTACGTAGGGCTGCGCCTCATCGAGCAGGTCCTCGACGCCCTGGATGAGGGGGTCCGCCTCCAGGCCGCCGCGCCCCAGGTTGTCAGGGCGTTGGCGGTTGAGGATGATAATGTTGCTGCTCTTTTGCCAGGTCTCGAAGTCGGGCCACTTCATGTACTCTAGCTTGCCGCCCCACGGGTTGGCGCGGGTGGCGCCGCCCTCGTCGTAGCCCACGACGGGCGCAAAGTGGCCACTGTCCGGCTTCTCTAGCTCAAAGAAGAACAGCACAATGGTTGGGAAACCCGCATCGATGGCGCGCTTGACGACGGGCTGCAAGGTAGGCTCCTGCCCGCTACGGATCTCGCAGGTCAGGTCGCACCGTTTCTTCAGGAAGCGCGCCAGATCGCCCATGAACGTGTAGCCGGTGAACGACGCGCCGTAGATGGCGTCCTTGATGAAGTCGGCGGGCAACTCAACCCCGGTCAGGTACTTGAGACACATAGCCACGGACTCGGGGCCGCAGTTGTTCTCACGATTCTCGTCTACGCCGTCAGCGTCGACGGTCCAATCAGCAAGTTGGTTATACAACGGCCAGGGACTCAACATCGGCATAGGCCACGGCCCTCCTGACGGCGTTGACGATAGGGGTAGGATGGGGGTAATGTAGTTGGGTCAGCGAGCGATACGAGGTACGACCATTATACCGCACCATCCCCGTCTGTCAATGGCGGCAGAGACAATCAGCGCGCCACAGTCGGTTGACGTAATGGCTGGTTCACGGTACAATAGGTTTACAGGCCGCAGCCGAACCCCTGGCCTTCGCGTCGCTACGGACGACGCCCGATCCGTTGAGGAGCGAGACACCATGGATCGGTCGCAGTTGCGTCAGATGATCATTACTTACTTCAGCCTCGAAGACTTCAAGGACTTATGCTTCGAGCTGGGGACGTATGGGGTGTCCTATGACGCGCTGGCGGGCGATGGCCTGCCGCCCAAGGCGCGGGAGTTGATACTACTGTGCGAGCGGGCGGGCATCCAGCCGGCGCTCATTGCTGCCTGTCGCCGGCTGCGCCCCAATGTCCAGTGGGAGGACGAACCGGCTCGCCCAGCGACGGGGCAACCGTCGCCGCTCGGCCCCTCAGAGGCTACTCCACCGCCGGTGGTTGCTCCGCCTGGCCCGCCCCCTTCGCTTGCCCCGACCCTCCGGGCCGCTGATGTCGCATCGGGCGAGACTGCCACGGACGCCCTCGATCCCCACTTTACGTTGTTGCTGCGCAGTATTTTGAGCGGGCGACTCGTGCCCTTCCTGGGGGCGGATGTCAATCTTCTAGGGCGGCCGACCGATGCCGGCTGGGCGTTGGGGCAGCATTTCCCTAGCACCGGTGAGATGGCGACGTACCTGGCGACCCGTCTCAAGGAACTGGGCTACCCGCCGCCTGAGTCCGATGACCTGGCGAGCATCACGGAGCACGCCAGCCTGACCCTGGGGGTAGGCAGCCTGTACGATGAGCTGCGCACTGTGCTGAACGCGGACTACCCGCCGACCGGCTTGCACGACCTGCTGGCGTCGCTGCCGGGCCTCCTGCGCGAGCGGGGCTATCCGTCGGTCTACCAGATCATCGTGACGAGCAATTTCGACGATGTGCTGGAGCGGGCGTTCCAGGGGCACGGTGAGCCTTGCGATGTGCTGACCTATACAAGCCGGGAGGATATCCGTGGTAAGTTCATCCATGCGCCGCATGGCGACACGCCACGAGCCATCGAGAGGCCCAACGAATATGACGCCCTCCCGCTGGACCAGCGCACGATCATCGTCAAAATCTATGGCGCGCTCAATCGCCTGAACCCTGACGACGACAGTTATACCATCACCGAAGACGACTTCATCGGCTATATGAGTCGAGCCGACATCACGAGCCTGCTGCCCGCGACCCTCGTCAGCCGGGTGCGCAAGAGCCACTTCCTGTTCCTCGGCTCCAGCCTGCGCGATTGGAACCGGCGCGTGGTGTTCCAGCGGGTCTGGGATGAGCAGAAGCTGCAATACAAGTCGTGGGCGGTCCCCTTCGACCCACGTATCAGCGACGAGGAATTCTGGCGGCGGCGCGACATCGAGCTGATTCGCAACATCACCCTCCAGGAGTACGTGGACCGCTTCGCGGCGCGCCTGGCCGCCCTGCCACCGGTCGGAGGCTAGGCATGGGCGCTACTGCTCTCCCCCCGTCCCCATACAAAGGGCTGATGCCCTACGATGAAGGCGACGCGCGCTTCTTCTTCGGCCGCGATACCGAGCGCGACATCATCATCGCCAATCTGACTGCCGCCCGACTGACCGTCCTGTATGGCGCGAGTGGTGTCGGCAAGTCGTCCGTGTTGCGCGCGGGCGTCGTCCACGCCTTGCAAGGTGAGGCGCGCGCCAATCTGGCCCAGGTCGGCGCGCCGGAGCTAGCCGTCGTCTATTTCAACAGCTGGCGCGACGATCCCCTGCGCGGCCTGCTGGCGGCCGTCGAGGCAGCGACGCGCGACACGCTCAGTGGCTACACCGTCGAGCCGCCGAGTGGGACCAACTTCATCGACGCCCTGACTGGCTGGTCGGAGGTTGTTGAAGGCCCCCTGCTCATTATCCTCGACCAGTTCGAGGAGTATTTCCTGTATCACGGCCAGGAGGATGGCCCCGAGACCTTCGCCGCCGAGTTTCCGCTGGCCGTGTCGCGGCGCGACCTGCGCGTCAATTTCCTGGTTGCCCTGCGTGAGGATGCGTTGGCGCGTCTCGACCGCTTCAAGGGACGCATCCCCGGCCTGTTCGAGAATCGTCTCCGCATCGATCACCTGGACCACGCTGCCGCCGAGGCCGCCATTCGTCGGCCTCTCCTGGAGTGGAATACGATGGTCCCGCCCAGCGAGGCGATGACCATCGAAGACCGTCTCGTTGAGGCCGTGCTGGACCAGGTCAAGCGCGGACAGGTAGTGCTTGGTGATGCCGGCCGGGGCCAGGTGGCGACAGCGCCCCATGACGCGCGCATCGAGACGCCCTTCCTGCAGCTGGTCATGACCCGCCTGTGGGACGAGGAGCGGCGGCAAGGCTCGCGCATCTTGCGCTTCCAGACTCTAGAGCGGCTGGGTGGCGCCAGTAGCATCGTACGCACCCATCTCGACGCAGCCATGCAGGCGTTGTCGCCTGCCGAGCGCGACGTGGCGGCGCGCATTTTTCACCATCTGGTTACCCCGTCGGGGGCGAAGATTGCCCATACCGTCTCGGACCTGGCGGTGTATGCGGAGACGCCGGTCGGCGAGGTGCTGCCGGTGTTGGAGCGCCTCAGTCGGGGTGACGTGCGCATCCTGCGGCCCATCGCTCCGCCGCCGGATACACCGGGCGAGCCGCGCTACGAGATCTATCACGACGTGCTGGCCCCGGCCATCCTCGATTGGCGCGCCCGTTACCAGCGCGAGGCGGATCGCGCCGAGGCCGAGGCGAAGCTGGCGGCGGAACAACAGCGCGTCAATCGGCTGCGGCTGGGTCTGCTGGGTGTCACAGCCCTGCTGCTCCTGGTCGGCGCGTTGGCCGTCTTCGCCCTCAATCAGTGGCAGCGAGCGGGGCGTGCCGAAGCCGAGGCGGTTGAGCAACGCGATGCGGCTGTGGAGGCTCGAAGCGTGGCGGCGCAGCAGCGCGACCTGGCCGAGGCTCAACGTGCGGCGGCCGTCCAGGCCCAGGCTACCGCCGAGGCGGCCAAAGTTGCGGCGGAAATGGCCCAGCGCATCAACCAGTCGCGCGAGTTGGCGGCATCCTCGCTGGAGAGGTTGCCCGTAGACCCCGAGCTGAGCCTGCTGTTGGCGATTGAGGCCAACGACATCCAGAGGACCGCCCAGGCGGAGGATGCTCTGCGCCGCTCGCTGCCCGAGTCCTACGTGCGGCGTGTGCTGCGCGGGCCACCTAGCCCGGTCTGGACGGCGGCCTATAGCCCCGATGACCGCCGCATCGTGACGGCGCGGGCGGATAAGGTGGGCGAGATTTGGGACGCCGCCAGCGGTGAGCGCGTTGCCGAGCTACGCGGGCATACCGATGTCGTGAACCAGGCCACCTTCAGCCCTGACGGGCAGCGGATCGTGACGGCGAGTGACGATGGGACGGCGCGGGTCTGGGATGCCGCCACCGGCCAGCCCGTGGCGGTTATCAGGGACCATACGCGGGGAGTCTACCAGGCCGTCTTTAGCCCGGATGGGAAGCTGATTGCCACCAGTAGCAAGGACGGCACGGCGCGGCTATCCGATGCTCAGACGGGCCGTGGGTTGCGCGTCCTGCCCAGTCAGGGGGGGGAGGTGACGAGCGCCGCCTTCAGCCCCGACGGGCAATACCTGGTCGCCACCAGCCTTGATAACAGGGACAGCCAGGGTACGAGTCGGCCGGGTACGGCGCGGGTGTGGCGGGTAGCGACCGGTGAGCAGGTGGCCGAACTAGGCGAGACGGCTTACGGCGGCGTGTGGGGCGCTGATTTCAGCCGCGATGGCAAGCGGCTGGTAACCGCCAGCGAGGACAACACGGCCCGCGTCTGGGAGGTTGGCTCGTAGCGTAAGCTGCATGATCTGATCGGCCACTCGGGCCGCGTCAGCCGCGCGGTGTTCAGCCCGGACGGCAAGACAATTCTCACGACCAGCGCGGACCTCACGGCCCGCTTGTGGGACGCGGCCAGCGGGCAGAGTCGCTCCGAACTGGCGGGGCACACCGCCTACGTTCTGGATGGTAACTTCAGCCCCGATGGCAAGAGCGTCGTCACGACCAGCCTCGACGGCGCGCCACGCCTATGGGACACCGACAAAGGCCGCGAGCTGGCTGTGTTGCGCGGACATACGGCGGGTGTCTTCTCCGGTACATTCGACCACCGTGGGCAGTCGGTCCTCACCTCTAGCGGCGACGGGACGGCACGGGTGTGGGAGGCGCGCACGCGCCCTAGCCTGCACGAGTTGCAGGGTCATACCCAGGGCCTGACGAGCCTGGACTTCAGCGGCGACGGGCGACGGCTCGCTACCGCGAGCGAGGACGGGACGGCGCGCATCTGGGACACCGACCGTGGCGACAGCATTGTCACGTTGCGGGGCCATCGCGATGTCGTCAGGTCAGTGGCCCTGAACTTCGACGGCAGCCGCGCGGTCACGGCCAGCAACGACGGGACGGCACGGGTGTGGGACGCCGGCACGGGGCGTCAGTTGGCCGAGTTGCGCCACGGACAGGGGGTGAACAAGGCCGTCTTCAGCCCCGATGGGCAGCGGGTTGTCACGGCCAGCAACGACGGCACAGCGCGGGTGTGGGAGACCAGCACGGGCCGCCAACTGGCGGAGCTTGCGGGCCACACCGACGCTGTGACCTCGGCCGCGTTTAGCCCCGATGGCCGCCGGATCGTGACCGGGAGCGAGGATATGACGGCGCGGCTGTGGGAGGACAACGGGTCGGTGATCGTGCTTGACGGGCCAACCAAGGGCTTGAACGCCGTGGCCTTCAGCCCCGATGGCCGGCTCGTCGCCGCCCTGAGCAATGACTGGAAGGGCTACGTCTGGGACGCGACGACCGGGCAGCGCGTGGCGCAGCTCATTGGGCACACCGGGCCACCGCAGACGCTGGCCTTTAGCCCCGACGGGGAGAGCATTGTGACCACCAGCGGGTGGCCTGATTACACGGCGCGGGTGTGGCAGGCGCGCACAGGCCGCCAACTGGCCGAGTTAACGGGCCACACGAACCTGGTTCATAGCGCGGCCTTTCACCCCAGTGGCCGCTGGATCGTGACCGCCAGCGAGGACCATACGACGCGGGTCTGGGAGGGAACCAGCGGCAAGAATCTGGCCATCCTGCGCGGCCACGTGGGCGGGGTCGCCGCCGCGGCCTTTAGCCCCGATGGTCGGCTCATCGCAGCGGCGGGCAACTCCGTCGACGATCCGACCGCTCACCTGTATACCTGCGACGTATGCAACGACCTTGACACGCTTCTCCAGCAGGCGCGCAGCCGGGTGACACGCTCGCTGACCGCTGAGGAGCGGGCAGCCTATCTATCGCGACCGTAGACGGTCCAGGGAGGCATCTCTATGGGTCGACAACCTTCGCGCCAGGTCACGCGCCGAATGATCGGTCTGGCCCTGGCAGTGGCGAGTCTCATGGGCCTGCTGGTCATCATGCAGGCGTTTGCCACGTCCGTGGAGTCGGCGGCCGCCAGCCTGCCCCCCGCCCAGGGCACGGTCTTCATCACGCCAGTGACCCCCACGCGCACGCCGACGCGAACACGCACGCCGACGCCGCCCATCATTCGCCTCACCGCCACGCCGGTGACGCCGACACGCACGCCGATCGGCTTGCAGGCCACGCCGGTGACGCCGGTGGCAGGGGTGAACATCCAGCAGGTGGGGCCGGTGATGCTGGCGGAGGCCGAGCGACAGCAGAACATGCGGTTCAACCCCA